>JBOGEU010000564.1:0-3790 GCA_050741995.1 Acidimicrobiia bacterium
CCAGCACATCGAGGCGGGGGTAGGCGGAGAGGACCTCTTCGGATAATCGCCGGACTTCAGTTTGGGAGGACATGTCGGCGACGAAAAAGTCCACCACGCCACCGCCGGATAGGCGGATGAAGTCGACGGCGGCATGCTCGGCCCGGGCCTGGTCGCGGCCGGTGTTGGCGACCCGAGCGCCCATCGATGCCAGGCCGATCGCTGCCGCCTTGCCGATCCCGCTGGTGCCGCCTGTGATCAGCACGGTCTTGCCTGACATGAGAGACGACGTGCCCGTCAACTCGTCACGTCCCTTCTCGCCAGCACTGTCGACGAGATGGCCACGCTGACGAGGCCGTAGCCGAGAGCGAGGATTGCTGCCGTGGCGTAGGCAATGACCGGTGCGTCTCCTCCCATCATCCCCGCACCTCCGGTCCCGCCTACGGCCAGGGCGTTGGAGACCGCCGAAGGGCCCCATTCCGCCAGCGTGTCCCAGAAGGAGGAGACCAACGCCTCGCCCAATATGAAGTAGGCCGCACCGACGGAGATGGCGATGGCTGCGGACCGGGTGAGCACGGCGATCGCCGCTCCGACCAGACCCGGCACCAGGATCGCAGCGGTCACGTTCAGATAGGTGGTGCCGATGGCTGCGAGTCCTTCGGTCGTCCACCATGCGGTGGTGTCGACCCCCGCACCTGGGGCGAGCAGGGCACCGATGCCGATGCTGGCGGCCATGGTTGCCGCCATACCGATCACGATGAAGGAGGTCAGTGCGGCCAATTTGCCTGCCAGCACCTTGATCCGGTTGGGTTCGGTCACGAACAGCATGCGGATCGTGCCTTTGTTGAATTCGCCGGCCATGTTGGAGGCGAAGAGCGCCAGTGCAACCACACCGAGCATGGAGGCCAGATTGGTGATGGCGAAGACCGAGCCATCCGACAGTGAGAGCACGGATGCGGTGACGAAGGCTTCGGACTGGCCTCCGTCGAGGTCAACGTTTGCTCCCCCGACACTGAGGAACGCCAGAGCCGTGAACAACAGGGTCAAACCGACCATGGCTCCCCCGAACCCGAGCAAGGTGTTGCGTCGACTCAGCTTGATCCATTCCGAGCGAAAGGCGCGCATCACTCGGCTCCTTGCTTGTCGTTTCCGGTCATGGCGAAAAAAGCCCGCTCCAAGTCGGCGGAGGTCGCCTGTAGCTCCTTGAGTGTGATGCCGGCTTGCCAGGCGAGACGGTTGAAGTCGGGGGCCCAGTCACCAGGCGCGTCGATCTCGATGGCGCCGTTCACTCTCGTCGACTGGTAGCCGGCGTTGATCGCAAGGTCGATCAGGCGAGTGGTGTCCGCCTCGTGTTCGGCGGCAGCCCGGATCGTCGGTGAGTTTCCGGCGAGCAGGGCGGCCATCGTTCCGCTGAACACCACACCGCCATGGTCGATCATGACGATCGAGTCGCAGGCCGCTTGGATCTCGGCAAGGAGGTGACTCGAGACGAACACGGTCTTGCCGCCGGCACCAAGCTCGATCAACAGATTGCGAATCTCGACGATCCCTACCGGGTCGAGGCCGTTCGTCGGCTCGTCGAGGACCAGTAGATCCGGGTCGGGGAGCAGAGCCAGGGCGATGCCGAGCCGCTGTTTCATACCTAGCGAGTAGGTCTTGTACCGATCGGTGCCACGATCGCCCAGACCCACCAGCTGTAGAAGTGGGGCGATCCGATGGCGGTCGTGGCCCCCCAGGCTGGCGAACGCCCGCAGATTCTCCTCGCCGGTCAGTGACGGGTAGAACGCCGGCGCTTCTATGAGGGCGCCGACCTTGTGGAGGTAGGAGGACGGCTTCTGGATCGAGTGACCGAGCACTTCTCCGTCACCGCTGGTGGGCTCGATCAGTCCCAACAGCATCCGGATGGTGGTGCTCTTGCCGGCGCCGTTGGGTCCGACGAATCCTGTGACCCCGCCTTGCGGGAGGTCGATGTCGAGATTGTCGACGGCTCGGAGGGCGCCGAAGTCCTTGGTGAGCCCGCTGGTCTGTATCGAGGCGCGGCGTTGAGTGTTCGTCGTTGGCAAGACAGGTGTCATTGGAGCTCTCCTTCAGGACGCTGTGGCGCCTCAGACCGTGATGGCGATCTTTCCTCGGACCTGTCCGGCTTCGAGATGCCTGATCGCTTCGGGCACCTCGGCCAAGGAGTAGGTCCGGTCGATCACGGGGGTGACCTGGCCGCTCTCCAGCAACGGACTGAGGACTTCGAGGTCGGTGGAACGCTCCTTGGAAGCCAGCATGGTCAGCCGCTGGCCCACGAACATCGAGAGCACGAGCGCGCGGATCTGGCGGTCGAAGCCCCCGGTGAGGCTGCCACCCTCTTCGCCTCCGACGATGACAAGCGTCCCGGTGGGATTGAGGGCCCTCCGCAGTCGAGAGAGGCGGCTGTTGCCGCCGATGTCGAGGATCAGGTCATAACGCCGGCTGCCGTCGGCGTAGTCGTCCCGGTTGTAGTCGATGACATGGTCGGCACCGATGGAACGAACGAGATCGGTCTTGGCGGTGCTCGACACGCCGGTGACTTCGGCACCGAAAGCCTTGGCCAGCTGCACCGCGTAGGTGCCAACGCCACCGGACGCACCAATGACCAGCACCTTCTGCCCGGCGTCCACTTGTCCAGAGTCGCGCAGAGCCTGAAGGGCTGTCCCCCCGGAGATGGGGACGACGGCCGCCTGCTCGAAGGTGAGATTGGCCGGCTTTGGGGCGAGCTTGTCCTCACGGACAGCCGCGTACTCGGCGAACGATCCCCGGCTCATGCCGAAGACCTCGTCGCCGGCCTTGAACCTGGTCACCTCGGAACCGACCGACACCACCGTTCCCGCCACGTCCAAACCAGGCACGACGTTCTTGGGCCGGCTAAAACCGAAGCCCATGATCCGCATCAGGTACGGCTTGCCCGCCATGGAATGCCATGTGCCGCGATCCATCCCGGCCGCGACCACCTTGACCAGAACCTCGTTCGCCGCGATCTCGGGTCGGCCGATCTCTGCCAGACGCAGCACCTCGGTCGAGCCGTAGGCGTCCTGGACGATCGCTCGCATCGGGCTGTCGGGGAGCTGGGCTAGTGGGACTGCAGGGGTTGGTTGAGTGGATGTCATGGGCATGTCCTCTGTCGTTGAGACGGGGAGGGCACGATTCCCAACCAGCCTGACCGTCGTTGCATTGTCTTATTGCTGGAGATCAAGAGGAAGGCAGCCCTGATCTACTTCGTTGGCGTACTATACGTACACGGAGGTTATTGTGTCAAGCTGGAGTGTGGATCCTCGCTTGCATTTCGTTGGTTAATCCTCCTCCCCCTCCACCGACTGCCTCGTTATGGGAGTCCCGGTCTATCGAGGCGGATGATCCCTCGCTCCAACGCAACCGTCACCGCAGCAGTGCGGTCTTCTACACCAAGCTTGGCGAAGATGTGCACCAGGTGGGTCTTCACCGTTGCCTCGCTGATGTGGAGGGATCGTCCGATCTCCTTGTTGGAGAGGCCATCGGCGACCTCCAACAGGACCTCGACCTCCCGGGTACTCAGCATCTCTTCAGCCGGGGCTCGCATTCTTCCCAGGACGCGTGACGCTACCTTGGGCGACAGAACCGACTCTCCCCTGGCGGCCAGTCGGACCGCGTTCATGAGCTCTTCCCGGGTGGCGTCTTTCAGCAGGTAGCCCGTCGCTCCAGCTTCCACGGCCCGGGTGATGTCGGCGTCGGTGTCGTAGGTGGTGAGGATCAACACGTTCACGTCGTCATGGTGCCTTCGGATCCGGCGAGTGGCAGCGACTCCGTC
>JBOGEU010000565.1:0-3103 GCA_050741995.1 Acidimicrobiia bacterium
GGTCAGACCCCTTCAAATCCAACCCGGTCGAGGCGTACCTTCAAGGTTGCACGTCGTCCAGGAGGGACCCTTTGACCACCAGACATTTCAGCCCGGCCGTCTTCAGCTTTCTCAAGGAGTTGGAGGAGAACAACGACAAGACATGGTGGGAGGCGAACAAGGCTCGATATTCGGAGGTGGTCCGCGACCCGGCGTTGCGGTTCATCGACGCCCTCGGCGCCTGGCTGGAGTAGATCTCACCCCATTTCGCCGCCGACACCCGCACCGTGGGTGGCTCCCTGATGCGGCCCTATCGTGATGTGCGCTTCTCCGGCGACAAGACGCCGTACAAGACCAATGTCGGGATTCAGATCCGACACGAGATGGGGAGGGACATCCATGCCCCCGGGTACTACATCCATCTCGAGCCGGGATCCTGCTTCGCCGGGGTCGGGATGTGGCATCCCGAGACGGCGGTGACCCGCCGGATCCGTCAGGCGATCCACGACGATGTCCCCGGGTGGGCCAAAGCGGCCAAGGGCAGCGAGTTCACCGGGACCTGGTCGACGGAGCCCGACGAGGACGACGTCCTGAAACGAGTGCCGCGGGAGTTCGAGGAGGATCATCCCCACGCCGAGGACCTGAAGCTGAAGAGCTTCATTGCCGGAGCCCGGCTCAGCCAGAAGCAGGTCACATCACCCGGGTTCGACGAGAACCTGGCCGGCATGTATGCCAAGGCGACCGATTTCACCCGATTCCTGTGTCATGCCATCGGTGTACCGTTCTAGAATCATGAGCCAGGCCCGATGTCTGGGGTTGTCCTGTGTGGGGGACCGATAGATGATGACATTTCGTGGCGTCGTGACGCTCGACGAGGATCACATCCCCGCCATGGTCGGACTCGAGAACGAGACGATGAGCCTCGTCGCCGGTGAGGTATCGATCGGCCAATGGCCGGCCGGGGAGTACATGGTGATCGATCTCGGCGAGGGAACTTTCGTCATCGAGGTCGAGGAAGAGTCGATCGCGTTCCTGCCCGATGACCCGGGAGGTTTCGCACGCCGCATCGCAGGGGAAGCACAGACCGCCCCGGCGTCGGGATCGGCGCCCGTTTCCGACACCATCGTCGTCAAGGAGGGCCCGCCGCCACAGGCTTCGACCGTGGCCGCCTTCTACACCCTCGTGGTCGTCACCGCCGCCCTTGGGATCTGGGCGCTGGTCACTCTCATCTGAGATCAGCTCGGCAGCTCCAGCCAACCGGTCACATTTTCGAGCAGGTACTCGCTGACGTCATGTGAGCGGTCGAGGACCTCGCAGAGCTGTTCCCTCCCCATGATGACATCGACCAGGCTCACCGATGCCTTCCCGGTCAGGGTCAGACGTCGCTCGGGGGCATCGGTGACCGCCCCGTAGGAGTCGATGGCGGCCACCTCCACCGGTAGTGAGACACCGGCGACTCCGGCGAGGTCGGTGGCGAGCACCAACAGGTCGGGGGGGCTGAGCAGCGGCGGCACCGCCCAGTTGAAGAAGAGGTCGAGGTGGTAGACGTTCTCCGGCTCTTCGAAGTCGCTGTCCATCTCGTCGAGCCGCTCCCGAAGGGAGAGGATCACCTTCGGGTCCACGTCGAGCGCGACATGGAGGTCGATTGGGCCTCCACACCCCGCCTCCGGATGGAGATCCACCTCCCAGGACTGGCGCAGCGAGTAGGTCTCGACGAAATGGCGCTCATCGTGGACGTGAAACCCGTGCTCGGTGGCGTGCTCTTTCAGGTCGGTGACGAAACCGGCGATGTCAACGGTCATCGCCCGCGAGGTTATTGGACTCCCGATCCAATCGACAGCGGGTCAACGACGACTCTTGCGCCATCCGACGAACAGCCCTGCGAGAAATGCGAGGAAGGCGGCCTGGGGAACATTCGTCGACGGCGCGGCGACAACCACCTGCGGGTCGCCGTACTCGGGTGGTCGGGCCGGTCGTGCCGCCCGCAGTCTGAGACGGTCTGCGTAGACCTTGGTCACCTCGGCTCCGAAGAGGAACACCGAAGATAGGAAATATGCGAGGAAGAGAACCACCACGAAGGCGCCGGTGAAACCGAGGGCAGTGGTGGGATCGGAGATCTGGAAGAAGACACCCACCCCATATGCGGCCACCAGGAATATCACCGATGTGAACAGGCCACCGACCCAGACTGCCCGCCAGGGAACGGTGACCGCGATCATCGTCCGGAAGACGAGGCCGAAGACGAGAGGCAGCAGCAGGAGCGAAAGGACGGGGGTCAGGACGACGAAGACCTCATGCAACGAGCTCATCGAATCAGGGAGGAGATCGCCCAAGAAGCGCCAGATGGCGTTGAGACCCCAGGTGGCCACCAACAGGATGCCAAGCCCCAGTGTCCAGAGAAACCCGATGCCGCGGGTCCGGACCATGGCGCCGATGCCGCTGAGCCGTTCCGGCGGTGCGTCGAAGATGTCGTTGAGGTCTCGTTGCATCTCGAGGAAGAGACCCGAAGCGGTCCAGAGCAGGAGGACGCCACCCAGGATGGCCGTGGTGTCCGCAGACGTGGTCGCCGACGTGATCACGCCGCCGACGATTTCGGCCACCTGCCCCCCGGCCACCACCTCGATGTTGTCGAGGATCTCCAACTGTGCCTCTGCCCGGCTCCCGAGAAACCCTCCCAGAACCGCAACCAGCACCATCAGCAACGGGGCCATGGCGAAAACCGTCCTGTAAGCGATCGCCGCCGACATCCGGGGGGCACGGTCGCTCCCGAACTCATCGAGCGCCCCGACCAGGACCTCGGCCCGGCCCCTGGCCCATGTCGGGAGTCTTGTGATGATCTTCTCGATCACAGAGCCAGGGTATCGCCGCTTTACACTCGACCCGAGTGAGTCATCCCTTTGCGCCACCCATCGAGACGATGGAGGCCCGGACATCCGAGAAGTGGCCCAAGGGCGAATTCCTCTATGAGCCGAAATGGGACGGCTTTCGCTCCGTCTCATGGTCGAAGCCGGAAACCCGCATCGACTCTCGCAACCAACGCCCCCTGCTCCGTTACTTCCCCGAGCTGGCACCGGCACTCGATCAGCTCCCGGAAGGCACAGTCGTCGACGGCGAGATCGTGGTG
>JBOGEU010000566.1:0-5066 GCA_050741995.1 Acidimicrobiia bacterium
TGTCAAACGGGCGACACCACCCGGCCCCGGGCGAACCTCGTCTCCGGTCACCCTGACCCGAGAATCAGGGGGTCACCCGATGGGCGCCGACCGGCCGGGCGCCGATGCTGACGTCATGAGCGCCTACATCACCAGTGTCGGGGCATTCCTTCCCGGCGAGCCCATCGGCAACGACGAATTGGAGATCTACCTGGGGACCATCCCCGGCGGGTCGGACCGGCTGCGCCGGCGCATGCTCGAGGCCAACGGCATCGAGAAGCGGCACTACGCCATCGACCGCAATGGCGATACGCTGATGCTCAACGAGGAGCTGGCGGAGCGCGCCGTGCTCGACGCCCTTCAGGGGCGGGGGATGTCCTCACGGGACATCGGGATGCTGGCCACCGGCAGCACCCAGGGCGACCTCCCCGTCCCCGGGTTCGCATCGATGGTCCATGGCCGGCTCGGTGGCGGGCCGATGGAGATCCTCTCCGCCGGTGGCGTCTGCTGCTCCGGTGTCGCCGCCCTCCGCGCCGCCGAAGCCGCGGTCCGTCTCGACCGCCATCGGGTGGCGGTGGCGGTGGGCTCAGAGCTGGTGAGCCGCACCCTGCGCGCCGATCGGTTCTCCTCGGGCCAGAACCCCGGGTTCGACGCCGAGTTCCTGCGCTGGATGCTCTCCGACGGCGCCGGTGCCGCCGTCGTCGAGCCGGAGCCGCGGCCCGACGGGCTCTCGCTTCGCATCGACTGGTCCCATCTCGTCTCCCACGCCCACCGCTTTCCGGTGTGCATGTACGCCGGCGCCGCCAGCCCGGAGGCCATCGGGCCCGGGAGCACCTGGCAGGACCAGCCGACCCCGGCCGAAGCCGATGGCAACGGGATGCTCAACCTGCGCCAGGACACCTCGATCCTGAACAACATCGTCGCTCTCGGGGTCGAGGAGTACGTGGGGCTGGTGCGGGAGGGGCGCATCGCGCCCGCCGAGATCGACCATCTCCTGGTCCACTACTCC
Source organism: Acidimicrobiia bacterium (assembly GCA_050741995.1). Lineage (GTDB taxonomy): Bacteria > Actinomycetota > Acidimicrobiia > Spongiisociales > ZC4RG35 > JARDZU01. The sequence goes on from JBOGEU010000566.1 coordinate 989, forward strand.
TCGGAGTACTTCCGCTCCGACATCGTCCGGCTGATGAGTGAGGCAGGTCTGATGATCCCCGAGGATCGTTGGTTCACCAATCTCCGCACCAAGGGCAACACCGGTGCCGCCAGCATCTTCATCATGCTGGAGGAGGCGTTCAACGGCGGGCGCTTCTCCCCCGGCGACCGCATCCTGTTGATGGTCCCCGAGTCGGGCCGGTTCTCGGTCTCGTTCGTCCATCTCACATGTGTCGAAGGGCGCCAAGCCGGCGCTTCCACCTCGATCCCGGTGGAGACCCCGGCTCCTGTCAGGACCGAGAACGCCTCGGAATGGCTGTTGCAGGAGCTGGCCCTGGTCTGGGCCGAGTTCGAGACCAAGCTGTCCGCGGTGCCGATCGTGAAGCGGATCGAGACCCGGCAAGCGAGCATCGAGGACTACCGGGCCCTTCTCCACAATCTGCGCCAGCAGGTGATGGAGGGGGCGCGATGGATCACCCGGGCCGCCTCCAACCTCACAGTGGCGCACACCGATCTCCGTGCCGAGTTCATCGAGCACGCCGCCGAAGAGCAGCGTGACTTCCGGATGCTGGAGGACGACTACGTGGCGGTCGGTGGGCGTCGGGAGGACATCGAGTCCGGTGAGAAGAACGTCGGATCCGAGGCCCTGTCCGCCTACATGTTCAACCAGGCCAACCGGGAGAACCCCTTCGACCTGCTGGGCGCGATGTACATCATCGAAGGGCTCGGCGCCAACAAGGCGACGCACTGGGTGGACCTGATCAGGGAGCAACTCGATCTCGACCCGGGTCAGGTGCGATTCATCACCTATCACGGCGGGGCGGACGAGGAGCACACCGAGAAGATGTTCCAGATCCTCCGCTCCGACCTGATCACCCCCGAGATCGCCCGCTCCATCGTGCACACGGCACGGGTGGTGGGCCGGCTCTACGCCCTGCAGCTCGAGGAGGTCGACCATGTCTGACCTCAGACCCAGCGCGATGATCGACGGCCCCGGGCCCGGGATATGGGATGCACTGCACGGGGACCCCACGTTCCACTTCGACCGGCGGGCGCTCGCCCTGCTCGAGACGGACCAGACTCGGTGGTCGCACCGTTTCGTCCGGCCCCCGGCCCGGGTGCTGAGCCGGGCGATGGTGGGAGTGATCGTCCTGGTGAAGCGGGTCCTCCCCTTCCAGCTCTCCTCGCACCGGCTCCTCGACCGGCTCGGAATCTGGTTCATGTCCCACTTCGTCTCGGTCGAGGGCGGGGAGCTGCTGCTCCGTCACTTCGTCATCGAAACCAATGTGTTGGCCTTCATCGCCCGCAACAGCGGCCTGATGGAGCCGGAGCTGAGACCGGAGAGGCTGGAGGACCTCGACGACAACGCGGTGATCGTCCACGACCTCAACCTCTACGAGGTCCTCGCCGGGCTCGGCAACCGACCCCTTCCCCGGCCCGGGCAGCGGGCCAATCCGCTCGACTTCTCCATGCTCACCGTCGATCCCATCGACGTCACCGGCACCCGGCGACTGCTCCGGCTCGACTTGGAGACCGGGCTCTGTCTCATGAACGTCGCCTTCGCCGCATTGACCACCTCCGACGAGTATCGGAGGGCGGTGCACTCGCTCCAGCTCGACGAGTCGGTGCTCTCGTGTCTCGCCGAGCTGACCGGCGACGACCTGTTCCGCGCCTGGAAGCCCGCCGGGTACATCCCCATCGTCCGCACCAACCGGGACGTGCCCCGTGACCTGTTCGCCCACGCCGTGATCCACGAGTACATCCATGCCCGACTCCTCCACCACGCCGAGCAAGCCAAGCCCTGCCGCGGGTCCTGCCCGGCGCTGGAGATGACACTGGCTGGGGTCTAGCTCCATTCGGGGGCTCCGCCCCCAAGGAGATCTAGATCAGCTCCCGCTTCGCCGCCCACCGGGTCAGCTCGTTGCGGTTGGTCAGCTGGAGCTTGCGCAGCACCGATCCGACATGGCTCTCCACGGTCTTCACCGAGATGAACAGGGTCTCGCCGGTCTCCCGGTAGGTGTAGCCACGGGCGATGTGCTGGAGCACCTCCCGTTCCCGGGCGGTGAGGGAAGCCCATTCGTCGTCGACGTCGGCGGGCGTCAGAGCGGTGAAGGCGTCGAGCACGAAGCCGGCCAGCTTCGGTGAGAACACCACATCGTCGTTGGCCACCTTCCCGATGGCAGCGATCAGCTCCTCGGAGCGGATCGACTTCGTCACATATCCCCGGGCCCCGGCGTGGACCACGTCGACCACGTCCTGGGGGGCGTCGGAGACCGAAAGGGCGAGGAATCGAATCTCGGGGTGGGTTTGCCTCACCGCTTCGATCACCGCTCGCCCCCCGCCACCGGGGAGATGCACGTCGAGCAGGACCACGTCGGGCATCCGCTCCCGGATCAGCTCAACTGCAGCATCGACTCCATCGGCCTCGCCGACCAGATCCACGTGGTCTCCGATCTCGGCCCGGACCCCCGCCCGGAACAGATCGTGATCATCGACGAGGAAGACTCTCGGCTTCTCGCTCATCCCGCATCACTCTCCACCTCGGCCGGGGCAGGCATCCGTAGCCTGACCTCGGTTCCCGACCCGGCGCTGCTCACGATCTCCACCGAGCCGCCGTGGCGCTCCATCCGCCCCTTCACCGACTCGGCGAGGCCCCGGCGGTCATCGCCGATCGTCGCCGGGTCGAACCCGACCCCGCGGTCCCTGATGTAAACCTCGACCGGGTCGGCGCCGGCCTCGGCGTAGACGGAGATCGTCTCCACCCGGGCATGTTTTGCCGCATTCATCACCGATTCGGTCGCCGCCCCCACCAGCGCCTTGAGGTGGTCGTCGAGGCGACGGTCGCCGACCGCCACCAGCTCGACCCCGACACCGAGCCGCTTCTCGATCTCCGAGCAGGCCGCCTCCAGGGCGCCGACCACCGTCTCGTCGCTGTCGCCGGCACCGAGCAGCCATGTCCGGAGCTCGCGCTCTTGGACCCGGGCCAGGTTGCGCACTTCGGACGGGTCGGTGGAGCCCTTTTGGATCAGCGCCAACGTCTGGAGCACCGAGTCGTGGAGATGCGCCGCCACGTCGGCCCGCTCCTCGGACCTGATCCGGGCGCCACGTTCCTGCTCGAGCTCGGCCTCGGCCCGCAGCCTTCGCCGCTCGCTGCTCCGCAACACCTCGAACGCCCACGCCGCCACGCCGCCCACCACCAGATAGAGGACGACGTTGCCGATGTTGCGGGTGAGATCTGATTGGCTGACGGCGATCGTGACGACTGCGGCCGCGCCGATCCCACCCGGTATCCGGTACGAGAATCCCCAGAGCAGGACCGAGGTCATCGGGTAACCGCCGACGAAGGTGCCCTGGGTGGCCCCATCGATAGCATCGGCGACCACCACGACCACGGCCACGGCCAGATCGGCGATCAGCCAGATCAGAGATGCGAGACGACCGGCGCGCATCACCCAGTAGGTGAGCCCGGTCCACACCCAGACCAACGCCAGGGTCCCGAACACCACCACGGGGTCTGCCTCCCAGCTAACCACGCCGATGATCCCGAGCACCGTTATCCACACCGCGGTGACGAGGCGAAACCCGACGATGATCCGGTGCAGGGTGCCTTCGACCGGGACTTCGGAGGGCGGATTGGTCACCCAAGGAGGTTAAGCGGCGCAAAATGGGTTGCACAGGCAGGCTTGACCCCCGTAGGCCCCGGGTATGGCTGGGAGTTCGACTACATTTTGACTTTGGGAGAGCTTCCAAAGGGCTAGGAGAAGAGACATGCCGGAATGGATCGGAAGCATCCTGTTTTTAGGAGCCGTGGGCCTCTCGGGCTCCAAGATCGCCGAGGACTTCGGTAACAGGGGGCTCCGCGGCTACGCGATGCTGTTGTTGGTCCTGGCCGTCTACGCCGGGGCGGTTTCCATCGCCTTCCTCTGACCGTGAACGACCCTGAGGGTCAGCCCCGAGCTCGGTGACCGGGGATCATCACGTCGATCCAGACCAGACGGTGGTCCGAGCTGGGAAAGGGGAACACACCGGTCAGTTCGAAGGATGGCCTCTCCCCCGTCGATTCCCCTGCGGAAGGTGAA
>JBOGEU010000567.1:0-2237 GCA_050741995.1 Acidimicrobiia bacterium
GCGTGAACGAGGTCCGTTGCAGAGCGGCCGCCTGCTCGTTGGCCACGGTTATCAACCGGCTCCACAGGATCTCGAGTGTCACCGGGTCGAGGCTGTAGTCAGTCATCGATCTGAACCTCCACATTCCCCGTCTCGGTCACTTGCGCCCGGCCCGAGGGCCCGATGACCATTGTCGATTCCCGCTCTTCGACCACCGCCGGGCCGTCGAACTCGAACCCGGGGGCAAGGGCATAGCGGTCGTAGACGGCGCCCTCGACGTAACCCTCGTTCGGGAACCACAAGTCCCGGCGGCCCCTCAGCGCGTCACTCGTCCCGAATCGGGCCGCGATGTCGGGCTCCGGTCTCGGGCCGCTGATGCGGAGGCGCCAGGTGAGGATCTCGGGCTGGACGTTGCTCGGGCTCGAGCCGTAGAGCCGCAGGTACTCCTCTTCGAATCTGCCTTCCAGTTGGCGCGCCGGTTTGTCCGAGAGCTCGGGACCGAGCGCGACGGTGACGGAGTCACCCTGCCCGTGGTAGCGGACATCCGCCGCCACCATCACGTCTGTCTCCTCAACGCCCGACTCCTTCAGCTGATGGCGCCCGGTCTCCAGCATGAGCGCGATCGCGTCCCTGACCTCGGACCAATCGGTCTCGGCCAGGACACTCGGGATGCTTCGTGCGAACTCGAACGACGTGGGAGCGGTCAGCATCCCGAATGCGGACGCGACCCCGGCCCGGGGTGGGAGCACGATCTGCCTGATCCCGAGGGCGAGGGCCACTCCCCAGGCGTGCACCGGCCCGGCACCGCCGGTGGCGACGAGGGTGTATCTCCGTATGTCCCGGCCCCTCTCGATGGCGTGCATTCTCGCCGCGCTCGCCATGTTCTCATTGACCACACGGTGAACGGCGCCTGCGGTCTCTTCTGCGGACAGCCCCATCGGCTCGCCAAGGGCGGCGAGGGCCTGCCGGGCCGGCTCCATGGCCAGCTCCATCTCGCCGCCGAGGAAGAAGTGGGGGTCGAGATAGCCGAGGATCAGGTCGGCGTCGGTGACGGTCGGTTCGAGCCCTCCGAGGTCGTACGAGACCGGCCCGGGCACCGATGAGGCGCTGTCCGGGCCCACTTTGGGCAATCCGAAGGGCCCGACACGGGCTATCGAGCCGCCCCCGGCCCCGATCTCGATCATATCGATGACCGGGACCCGGATCGGGAGACCGCTTCCCTTGGTGAAGCGATAGACGCGGGCGGCCTCGAACTCACGGGCGATCAACGGGTCCCCGCTCTCGATCAGCGCCGCCTTGGCGGTGGTCCCACCCATGTCGAAAGCCATGACCGGGCGATCGGAGGCGGCGCCGGCCAGGTACCCGGCGCTTATCACTCCGGCGGCCGGGCCCGACTCCAGGAGCCTCACCGGGAAGCGCCGCGCCGTGGCCGTGGCGGCCAGGCCCCCGGTGGAGAGCATGATTCGCAAGGGGCCGGGCACCCCCAGCTTGCGCAAGCGCTCCTCGAGGATGCCCAGATACCGGTCCACGACGGGGAGGACGAAGGCGTTGGCCACCGTGGTCGAGACCCGGTGGTACTCCCCGACCTCGGGCGAGACATCGCTCGATATGGTCACCGTGACCTCCGGCAGCTCGGCGGTCAGATAGGAGCGGACCGCTTCCTCGTGATCGGGATGGCGATAACTGTGGAGGAAGCACACTGCCATCGACTCCACACCGGCGCTCTTGGCCTGCTCCACGGCCGCCGCCAGCGAGGCGAGGTCCAGAGGCTCGTCGACGGCGCCGTCGGCCAGGACACGCTCGCGCACCCCCCACCTCCGTCGCCGGGGCACCAATGGCTCCGGCATCTCGAGAAACAGGTCGTAGAGGTCATAGCGCTGCTCACGACCGGATGCGATGACATCACGGAAGCCCTCGGTGGTGATCAGCCCGGTCACCGCGCCTTTTCTCTCGATCAGCGAGTTGGAGATGAGAGTGGTGCCGTGGACCACCTCGGCCACCGAAGCCGGGTCCTGGCCCTCGAGCAGCTCTTCGACCCCATCCGCCACGCCCCGTGACGGGTCATCGGGGGTGGTCAGCACCTTGCCCGTGGCGACGACATGGTTCTCTTCGACCAACACGAGGTCGGTGAACGTCCCCCCGATATCGACTGCAACCCTCAGCTGTCTCAAGGACAATGGTCCTTTCCCTCGACTGGCGCGAGAACCTTAGCGTTAAGATATCTCGCCCAACCCCACAGGAGAAACGGTTGACCGGGA
>JBOGEU010000568.1:0-15619 GCA_050741995.1 Acidimicrobiia bacterium
GGCAGGAAGACGTGATCCTTTCCGAACAGCTCCTTGGGCATGCAGTAGGTGCAGCGGAAGTTGCAGCGGTCGGTGACCGAAATACGCAGGTCGCGCACCGGACGTCGGAATTGGTCGACGAGAGCGGTCATCGGACCCAACGTTATTGGATCGGTGGGGAAACATCGTCCCCGGCAACGGGATCCGGCTCCGGCTCGGCCCGGAAGGAAAGCATCCACGCCCCGACACCGAGCGGCAGCACGAGCAGGGGCACCAGCCAGCCGGCAAGCGGGATCGCCCAGGCCAGACCAAGCACCAGGGATCCGAGCAGGATCGAGCCATACAGCGCGAAGTGCCCGGGAAGGGACTCTCCCAACGCCAGCACCGCCGGGACCCCGGCCACCAGGGACAGCGCGAGCACGATGACAGCGGAGACCAACACCAGAGGGACGAAGATTGCGAGCAGGGGAAGGCTTCCGGTGGCGGGCGCCAGACCCACCAGAAGGGCCGCCAGACCCGCGAGCAGGAGCGGAGAGAACATGACCGGGGCGCCGTACCCCCATGACCGGACCAGCTGTTTTCGGGCGATGGCTGCGGCGCGCCTGGTGCGACGGGGCCAACTCCAGGCGACGAGCACCGCGCCGATCGTCAATCCCAGCACGACCAGGAGCCTGGAGAGGAGGGCCAGGGCGCGCACCCGGATGTTGGGCGGCAGCGGGGCCCTGTGCACCAAGACTCCACCGATCGTCGCCTCGTCCAACCCCTCCGCCCGGTTGGTGGATCGGTAACCGAGGTCCCCGGTCACCTCCAACGGGCCGGTGACCACCAGGGAGCGAACGCTGACGTCGACGTCTCCGCCGACCGCGCCTTCCACTTCGAGCGACCGCTGGCTGCCCCCCAGATTGCCGCCGACATTTCCTGCCGAGGTCGCATTCACCGCCCAGAGGAGGAGATCGCCGGCCACGCTCGAGCCCGGATCGAGGTTGGCGCTGACGACGGCGCCAACCAGATCTGTGCCGACCGAGCCCGAGACATCCAGGTCATTGCCCGAGACCCGGGCAGCCTCACCGACCTCGCCGCTCAGCTCGACCCTGGGCGCCACGGCGAGCACGCTCCCCGTGACCACGCCCGAGACCACTATCTCCTCGGCGGCGAAGGCGACCAGGTCGCCGTCGACAACGCCTTCGATGATGACCCGGACCCCGGCCGCGTAGAGGTCCCCTTCCACATCGTCGTCGGCCGTGATGATCACCAGTTCCGATGCCGCGGTCTCGGCCGCCCTTGCCGGGGTGCTCAGACCGACGACGAGAAGGACAGTCAGCCCGGCGAACAGGGTCTGTCTACAGAGGGAGGGCATCGGCTGCCATATCGAGAAGCGACGTCGGGAAGATGCCCCAGAGAATCGTCGTTCCGACAGCTACTGCCAACACCCAGCTCGCCGTTCCCATCGTCAAGGGCTGCTCCCCATCGGAGTCGTCCATGTACATGACGACTATGACCCGGATGTAGAAGGCGAGCGCGATGACCGATGCCACGACGGCGAGGATCACCAGCCACTGGTACCCGCCGGCCCACGCATCGGTGAAGACACCGAACTTGGCGACGAAGCCCGACGTCAGTGGCAGACCGCCCATGCCGAGGAGGAGGATGGCGAACGAGCCGGCGAGCAGCGGGCTCTTGCCGGCCAACCCGCGGTACTCGTCGATGCTGGAGCCGGCGGCGTCGGGACCGCTCACCACGGCCACGACGGCGAAGGCACCGACGAGCTGAATGGCATAGACGACCAGATAGACCAGCACCGCGTCGGCAGACCCTCCGACCACGCCGGTCATGATGAACCCGGCGTGGGCCACACCGGAGTAGGCGAGGAGGCGTCGGATGTCACCCTGGACCAGGGCCAGGACCGCCCCGACCAGCATGGAGAGAGCAGCGACAGCGGCGACCACCGGCAGCCAGGTCGCGTCGAGCTCGGGAAAGGCGGTGAGAAGGATGCGGGCGATCGCGGCGAACCCGGCGATCTTGGCCACCGACGCCAGAAAGCCGACAAGACCGGCGGGGGCCCCCTGGTAGACGTCGGGAGCCCAGGCGTGGAACGGCGCCGCGGACACCTTGAACCCGAGCCCGGCGATTACGAGCCCGATGCCCACATAGATGACACCCGGGTCGGTGACGACGAAGCTCCCCAGGTAGTGACGGATCTCGACGATCTCGAATTGCCGGGTGCCGGCATAGATCAGCGCCACCCCGTACACGAAGACCGCCGAGGCGAAAGAGCCGAGCAGGAAATACTTGATCGCGGCCTCGTCGGACTCCGGCCGCTCCCGGGCCAGCCCGGCAATGACATAGAGGGAAATGGATCCCACCTCGAGACCGAGGAACAGCATGATCAGGTTGTTCGAGGAGACCATCAGCGAGAAGCCGGCCGAGGCCAGGAGGACCAGGGCCAGGGCCTCGGCCCCGCGCCGCCCCAGGCTCACGACGAAGCGCCATCCGCCCAGCACGCCGAGGGCGGCGGCGACCAAGATGGCGAGCCGGGAGAAGACCGCGAAGCCGTCCATGACCACCAGACCCGAGTAGGCCAGCAGGCTGGCGCTCTCGCCGGCTGCGACGGCGTCGGAGGCAGAAAGCCACTGCAGGACAGCGAGCCCGGAGGCGGCGGCGAGGGTGACCCCGACCACCCAACCCAGGACCCGGGCAGGCGGCTTCCACTGCACGTCGACCAGGAGCACGAAAGCGGCGCCCAGCGCCAGGGCCAGGTCGGGGGCGATGGCGATCCAGGAGATCTCGGGTGGGGTGATCATCGGGATTCCCCTGCCACGAAAACGTCCGCCAGCCGGCCAGGCTCGGCGATCACGTAGTCGGTCTGCTCCTCGATGTGATCGAGCACCGCCTCGGTCGAAGGCGTGATCTTGTCGAGGAGGAGGCCCGGGTAGAGCCCGATGACGATCGCAAGCACCGCCAAGGGGGCCAGCAAACCGATCTCCCGGGGTGAGAGGTCGGCGAGGATCGAGTTCTCCACCTTGTCCGGGATCCCGGTGAACACCCGCTCATATGCCCAGAGCAGGTAGATGGCCGCGAGCAGGACGCCAAAGGCGGCGACGATGGCGAAGACGGGCAGGCTCGGGTAGCTGCCGATCAGCACCAGGAACTCACCGATGAACCCGTTGAGGCCGGGGAGGCCGATCGAAGCAAGGGTCATGAACAGGAAGAACCCCGCAAGTATGGGCGTCACCTTTTGCAGCCCGCCGAGGTCGGCGATCTGCTTCGAGTGCCGGCGGTCGTAGATCATCCCGACCAGGAGGAACAATGCGCCGGTGGTCAGCCCGTGGTTCAGGTTTTGGATCACCGCCCCCTGAAGGCTGCCGGAGGTGAGGGCGAAGGTCCCGAGCACGATGAACCCGAGATGACTCACCGACGAGTAGGCGACCAGCTTCTTGAGGTCGGGTTGCACGATGGCGACCACCGCCCCGTAGATGATGCCGATCACGGCCAGTGTCGCCATGATCGGGATGGCGTCCACCGAGGCCTCGGGGAACAGGCCCAGATTGAATCGAAGCAAGCCGTAGGTCCCCAGTTTCAAGAGGACGGCCGCCAGGAGCACCGAGCCCGCCGTGGGCGCTTCGACGTGGGCGTCCGGGAGCCAGGTGTGGAATGGGAACAGCGGGACTTTGATGGCAAAGGCGATGGCGAAGGCGGCGAAGAACCAGCGTTCGGTCCCCGCACTGAGATCGACGTTCATCAGGTCGGTCAAGGCGAACGAGGTGAAACCAAACTGGGTGGTGTGGGTGAAGGCGAGGCCGATGATGGCGGCCAGCATCAGAGCAGATCCGAATGCGGTGTAGATGAAGAACTTCACTGCGGCATAGATCCGGCGCTCCCCGCCCCAGATCCCGATGATGAAGTACATCGGGACCAGGATCGCCTCGAAGAAGACGAAGAACAGGAACAGGTCCAGGGCGAGGAACGCTCCGATCAGCCCCGCCTCGAGCAGGAGGGTGTAGATCACGAACTCCTTGGTTCGCCTGGTGATCAGGACCGAGGCGCCGAGAGCGATCGGGACCAGAAGGGCGGAGAGGACGACCATCGGCAGTGAGATGCCGTCGACCCCGAGCGACCAGCTGATCCCCCACGGCTGATACCAGATCGCCTGCTCGACGTGCTGGAACCCGGCCGCGGGCTCGAAGACCCAGAACAGATAACCGGCGAGCGCCAGGGGGATCACCGAGAGGGTGATCCCCAGCGGGAGATGGATCTCCTTGCGCCGGGTAGGCACGAGTGCCACCACGACGGCGGCGATCGCCGGAGACAGCACAAGTGCAGTCAGCACCAGCCGGCTCCTCGCAGTGGCGCGACATGGATGAAGCGCCGAACGCAAGACGTGCAACGGGAGGCGAAGCGAGCCCTCATGATCCTCCCGCTACGAGCCAGATCACGACGACCAGGGCGCCGCCGAGGAAGAGAACCCCGTAGTTGCGGACGAAACCGGTCTGCAACGGCCGGGCCCACTGCCCGACTTGACGCACCAACCGCCCGATCCCGTTGACCGCTCCGTCGATGACCCCCAGGTCGATGCCAAAGGCGCTGGCCTCGGCCAGTCTCCTGCCGGGAGCGACGATGACCTGCCCGTAGATGTCGTCGACGTGGTAGGCCTGTTCCCAGTTGCCCCACAACGGCTCGAACGTCTCCTCGAATCGCCGCCATCTGGGCATGGGGGCCCGGTAGGCGAGGACGCCCACGGCGACCCCCACCAGGCCGGCCAGCACCGAGAGCCCGGCCAGCACGCCGAACATCGTCCATCCCTCGGGCGGGTGCTGGAGGCTCACCATCTCGAAGCTGGGCTCCAGGAAGTGCTCCAGCGTGGTCCGGAACGGGGTATTGACCAGCCCGCCGACGATGGACAGGGCGGCGAGGACCACGAGGGGGACGGTCATCACCTTTGGTGACTCGTGCGGGCGGGCGTCCTGGTCCCACCTCGGCTCACCGAGGAAGACGAGGACCCATTGCCGGCTCATGTAGAAGGCGGTCAGCAACGCGGTCACCAGCCCGATGATCCAGAGCACCGAGAACCAGCCGCCACGCTCGAAAGCGGAGGCGAGGATCTCGTCCTTGGACCAGAAGCCGGCCAGTGGCGGGATTCCGGCGATGGCCAGAGTGGCAATCCCCATCGTGATCGCGGTGACCGGCATCTTCTTGCGCAGGCCACCCATCTTGTGCATGTCCTGCTCGTCGCTCATCGCATGGATCACCGACCCGGCCCCGAGGAAGAGCAGGCCCTTGAAGAAGGCGTGGGTCATCAAATGAAAGACCCCGGCCACATAGGCGGTGGCGCCCACGGCGAGGAACATGTACCCGAGTTGCGAGATGGTCGAATAGGCGAGGACCTTCTTTATGTCCCGCTGTGCCATGGCGATCGACGCTGCCCAGAGCGCGGTGAGGGCGCCGATGGTCGCCACCACGGTCGAGGCGGCAGGCCCCATCTCGTAGATCGGGGCGGAACGGGCAATGACGTAAACCCCGGCGGTGACCATGGTGGCGGCATGGATCAATGCCGACACCGGCGTTGGGCCCTCCATCGCGTCGGGGAGCCACACATAGAGGGGCAGCTGGGCAGACTTGCCGACGGCCCCCACCAGGAACAGCAACCCGATGGCCGTGGCCATCCCCCCGGTGAGCTCCGCCCCCGCCCGCTCGAAGATCCCGGAGAACGAGAGGGTCCCGAAGGTGGCGAAGACCAGCATCAGCCCGATCATGAACCCGACATCGCCGATGCGATTGACCACGAACGCCTTCTTGGCGGCGGCCGCGGCGACAGGCCGGGTGAACCAGAAGCCGACGAGCAGGTACGAGCAGAGCCCGACGAGCTCCCAGCCAACGAAGAGCATGGCGTAGTTCCCGGCGAGGACCAGGATCAACATCGAAGCGGCGAACAGGTTCAGGTCGGTGAAGAAACGGTGGAATCGCTCGTCGCCGTGCATGTAGCCGATGGCGAACACGTGTATGAGCAGCCCGACACCGGTCACCACCAGTGTCATCAGGGCAGCGAGCGGGTCCCATTGCAGCTCGAAGCCGGCGCCGATCGCCGGCATCCAATCCCACAGCGGGACGATGGCCCCGGTCTCGGTGCCTCGGAGGAAGGGAACCGCGGCGACCGCGGCGATGGCGAATGCCCCGCCGATCGCAGCCGACGCCAGCCATCCGCTCCATGGCTCCTTCAGATAACGCCCGAAGAAGTGAAGCGCCGTCGCCCCGGCCAGCGGAAGCGCGATGACGAGCCAGAGGAGGTCGGTCGCCATCTTCAGCCTCTGAGCTCGCTCAACTCGTCGACGGATGCCGTCGTCCGCCGTCTGAAGATGGCGACGATGATGGCGAGCCCGACCACCACCTCCGCCGCCGCGACCACGAGAATGAAGAACACCGCCACCTGTCCGTTGAGGTCGTTCATGGCGCGTCCTGCCGAGATCAGGGTCAGGTTGACCGCGTTGAGCATCAACTCGATGCACATGAACATCACCAGGGCATTTCGCCTCAGCAACATGCCCAGGGCGCCGATCAGGAACAGCGCGGCGGCCAGACCCATGTACCAGGCAACAGGCACGATCATGATCGTTGCCTCTTGAACTGGGCGAGGACCACAGCTCCGGCGGCGGCAATCGTCAGCAGCAGGGCAGTGGCCTCGAAGGCAAGCACCCAATCGGTGAACAGGGGCTCGGCGACGGCCTGGATGGTGCCGTTGGTGGTTTGCTCGATGACCGTCGTCGCCGCTGCGGGGACCCACTCGAAGTCGCCGATGACGGTGACGACGCCGGCGAAGACCACGACGAGCCCGGCCAGGGCGCCCACCCCCACCCGCTGCAGGGGCAGTGTCTCCTCGCGGTTCTCTTCCTTGTCGACACCGACCAGCATGATCACGAAGAGGAACAGGGTCATCACGGCCCCGGCGTAGACGATCACCTGCACCGCCGCCACGAAATGGGCGAGCTGGACGACGTAGAGCACGGCAACCGAGAACAGGGTGCCGAGCAAGCCCATGGCCGAGTAGACCGGGTTGCGAGCGACAACGACCGTCACCGCCCCGGCCAATGCGGTGATGCCCATGAGGACGAAGAGGATCGACTCAGCCATCGGACCCGTCTCGCGTCCGGGTACTGCGATCACGCTCTTCCTGGGTCGGCTCCGGGTCCCAGTCGGCGGGCCCGGGGGTCCCCTGCCACATCTTCGCTCCCTCGTAGGCGGCGACGCCGGACGGAGAAGTTGCCCGCAGCCAGCCGTCGGGGGCGTCGAGCTCGTCGAGATCGGCCAGTCGATCGTCGGGGAACATGTGCGGTACCCGGCCCCCGCGGTCCATGAGCAACGTCTCCTTGGTGTAGATGGCGTCGTCGCGGTTGGTGGTCGAGATCTCGAAGAGATGGGTCATGGTGATGGCCTCGGTCGGGCATGCCTCGACACAGAGCCCACAGAAGATGCAGCGAAGCATGTTGATCTCGTACACGAAGCCGAATCGCTCACCCGGTGACGTGGGGTGGTCGGGATCGTTCTCCATGCCGCGGACGTAGATGCACTGGGCCGGGCATGCCCCGGCACAGAGCTCACAGCCGATGCATTTCTCCATGCCGTCCGGGTAGCGGTTGAGCACGTGCCGGCCATGGAAGCGCTGTGGCTTCACCCGGAACTCCTTCGGGTACTGGGTGGTGACCAGCTCGTCCCCGGCGATGGTCCGGACCATCGTCCCCCCGGTCACCCTCAGCCCTTTGATCAGCTCCTTGATGAAACCCATCACTGGCTCCAGGGTGGACCGAATTGACGGAACGAGATGACGAATGTGGATACGACCAGCCACCCCACGGCGCCGGGGATGAGCCGTTTCCACCCGAGTTGCATCAGCTGGTCGTAGCGAAGCCGGGGAAGAGTCGCCCTGACCCAGAAGAAGAGAAAGACGATGAAGTAGGTCTTGGCCAGGAAGTAGACGGTGGGCAGGATCGCCGAGATGATCCCGGGCAGGGCGTCGTCGAAGGTCGGGCCGTTCCAGCCGCCGAGGAAGAGGGTGGCGGCGATGGCCGACATCGAGAAGATGTTGACGTACTCGGCGAGGAAGAACATGGCGAACCTCATGCCGGAGTACTCGGTGTGGAATCCGACGATCTCCTGCTCCGCTTCGACCAGGTCGAACGGCGCCCGATTGGTCTCGGCCACGATGGCGAGGAAGAAGATCAGAAAGGCCACGATCTGGGGGAAGATGTTCCAGCGGGGGACGAACTGGAGCACCGCCGCCAGCGCCGGGATCTGATCCCCCCAGGTGCCCGCCTGTCGTTCGACGATGGCGGCGAGGGAGAGGGTCCCACCGTCGCCCTGCGTCGCCGAGAACATCACGACGGCCACCATGGCGAGACCCATCGCAGCCTCATATGAGATGGCCTGGGCGGTGGCCCTGACCGCACCCAGCAACGGGTACTTCGAGCCCGAGGACCATCCGGCGAGCACCACCGCGTAGACCGCCATCGACGACATCGCCAGGATGAAGAGCAGGCCGACGTTGAGATCGGCGCCCTGTAGAGCCACCACATGGTCCCCGATCATGAACGGCTTGCCCCAGGGAACCATCATGAAGATGAGGAATGCCGGGATGACGGCGAGAAATGGGGCGAGCAGGTACATGCCCATCTCGGCTTTGCGCGGGTTGATCGCCTCCTTGAAGAACAGCTTCAGCCCGTCGGCGACGGTCTGGAGGACACCGAATGGGCCGGCCCGATTGGGCCCGATCCGGCTCTGCATGTCGGCGAGGATCTTCCGCTCCGCCCAGACGTTGAGGATGGTGACCACCAACAGCAGCCCGAAGGTGAGCACGACCCTCAACACCACTATCCAGAACTCGGGCCAGGTCATTTGCCCACCGCCGTCACCCGGACGACGACATCGGTGCCGAGGGAGAAACCGCCCGGTTGATTGAACGGCACGTAGACCACACCGGCCGGGGTCCCGTCGTCGATCACCGCTGTTAGCTCTCCCTCCCCCTGCTTCGACACCACCTTGAGCCGGCTGCCGGGTTGGGCGCCGACCTTCTTGGCATCGTCCGGATTGAGATGGGCCACCGGACCGGGGGCAAGCGGTCGCAGTGATGGCGTGTGCCGCATCATCACACCGTCGTCGTAGAGGGCCCTGGCCACGTGCAGGGTGAGGGCAGCGGACGGCGCCTTGGTCCCGGTGAGCGCCACCGGTATGTGGCTCAGCATCTGACGCCCCGATATCGGGACCACCGCCCCGTCCCTTGCCTCCCACTCGAGGTGGTCCCAGGTGACCCCGTCGTACGCCGGGGCGACCATCGAGATCTCTTTGGCAATCAACTCTGCAGACGAGAGACCGATCGAGAGCCCGGCCCGGGTGGCGATGTCGTCGAGGATCGACCAGTCGGGGCGAGTCTGGCCCGGACCCGGCGACAGGGCGTTGATCTTTTGGACGCGCCCCTCGAGGTTGGTGACCGACCCGTCTTTCTCGCCGAACCCGGAGGCGGGGAGGATGACGTCCGCATAACGGTTCGAATCGTGGACGAACAGGTCGATCGACACCGCGTACTCGGCCGATTCCATTGCCAGCGCCGCGGTCCTCGGATCGGGCATGTCCCGCACCGGATCGGCGCCGACCAGCAGGAGGAACCGGATGTCACCGGAGTCGAGGCCTTCGAACATGGCCCGGGCGTCCTTGCCCCTGACCGCAGGCACCTCACCCCAGCTCTTCCCGAGCGCGGCTCGCCCCGCGTCGTCGATCGACACCCTGCCCGGGAACAGGTCGGGGGCGAGACCCATGTCGAGGGCACCGAAGATGTTGCCGCGTCGGGCCAGGGGCAGGATCTTGGCCGAGCCCGCCTTGTTCCTGACGTAGGCGGCCACCGACTCGGCCAGCTGGGGCCCGTCGGCGAAGTTGGCGAGACCGACCAGTGCAACGACTCTGTCCGCGGCGAGGGCCGCCGACACTTCGGGGTGCTTGCCGTCGGCGATCTCATCGAGCAGGGCAAAGCCCCCGCCGGGCCGGTAGTTGAGCTTGATCGCCGCCCGATCGTCGAGGCCCGTGGCCCGGGGATGGACCACCACCAGCTTCACTCCCAGGCTCTGGGCGGCACGCCGTACCCGGAGATAGAGCGTCGGGTGCTCCTCTTTTAGGTCAGGGCCCCAAAGCAAGATGGTGTCGGCGTCGTCGAGGTCGGAGATCTTCGCACGGTCCACGGTGGCGGCGAGAAAGTGTGAGGAGAGGGAGTCGTCGAGGCGGGCGTCGACGTTGTTGGTCCCGAGAACCACCCGGGCGAACTTGGACAGCGCGTACGCATCCTCGTTGGTGCCGTGGGCGCCGCCGATGACGGCGAATGCCTCTCCGCCGTCTGCCTCCCTGATCAGCCCGATCCTCTCGGCGATCAATTCGAGGGCTTCGGCCCAACCCACCTCCACCAGCTCGCCGTCGCGCCGGACCAGCGGCGTCGTCAGCCGGTCTTCGGAAGCGAGGTATTCGAACCCGAAGCGATCCTTGTCGGACAACCAGCCGTGGTTGGTGGCGTCGTTGTCCACTCCTACCAACCTGAGGATCTGGTTCTGGCTGGCATGGATCGACAGCCGGGGATGGGCGGTGTCGTGGAGACCCGAGCTCTCCACCATCTTCAGATCCCAGGGTCGGGCCCGGAACCGGTAGTTGGTCGAGGTCAGTGCCCCCACCGGGCAGATCTGGATCGTGTTCCCCGAGAAGTAAGAGGAGAAAGGAAGGTCGGGAAAGGTGTTGACCTCGGTCACGTTCGCCCTCGATTGGAAGTCGATGAGCGGGTCCCCGCTGATCTCGTCCGAGAACCTGGTGCAGCGGGCACACAGAATGCAGCGCTCCCGGTCGAGGAGCACCAGGTCGGAGATCGGGATCGGCTTCTCGAAATTGCGCTTGATCTCGACGAATCGGCTCTCGCCGGGCCCATGGGAGACCGCCTGGTCCTGGAGCGGGCACTCACCCCCCTTGTCGCAGACCGGGCAATCGAGGGGATGATTGGCGAGCAGGAACTCCAGCACCCCCTCCTGCGCCTTTTTCACCGTGTCGTTGCGGGTATCGACCACCATCCCGTCGGCAACTGTGTTGGTGCACGAGGTGACGAGCATCGGGCCCCGCGGGCCCTGGATCTCGACCAGGCACATGCGGCACATGCCCACCGGCTCCATCCGCTCGTGCCAGCAAAACCTGGGTATGTAGGTGCCGTTGTCCTGGGCGGCCCGGATCAGCAGCGAGCCCGCCGGGACCTGATGCTCGACCCCGTCGACGGTGATGGTGACCCGTTCTGTACCTGGAGCGGTCATGACCTGGAGCCTTGTTCGCGATCACCGTCGCTCGCCGCGGGGTCAGGTGACCGCCCCGACGTCTCCGCACCAGTCACCACGAGCGAGCGGGGGTCTGGGGGTCGCCCCCCAGATTTGAGGGGGCATCCACCCAAGGCCACGTGGGCGTCGACCTCGTCGCGAAAGTAGTCACGAAGGGCGAGGATCGGGGAGACCGCCGAGGGCCCGAGGGGGCAGATGGTGGTCATCTTCGGCGGCCAGGTCAGCCCGACGCTGATGTTGTCCGACACGTCGAGGAGGAGGTCGAGATCGATGGCCCGGCCCTGGCCCTCCTCGATCCGGCGCAAGATCATCTCCAGCCAGGTGGTGCCCTCCCGGCACGGGGTGCACTGGCCACATGACTCGTGCGAGAAGAAGCGAACGATGCGTTCTGTCGCCCGCACCGTGCAGGTCGTCTCGTCCATGACGATCACCGCACCCGAGCCGAGCATCGAGCCCGCCTCGGCGCAGACGTCCTTGGTGATCTGGTCGTCGAGGTGGATCTCGGGGACGAACCAGGGCGACGACGCACCACCGGGGATCCACGTCTTGAGCTCTCTGTCCTCACGTATCCCGCCTGCCACGTCGTATATGAGGTCGCGCCATGTGATCCCATGCCGGATCTCGTAGTTGCCGGGGCGGTTGACATGACCCGACACCGACATGAGAAAGGTCCCGGTGTCGAGCGCGTGCCCGACCTTGGTATACGCCTCGGAGCCCATGGACAGGATATGGGGCAGGTTGCACATCGTCTCGATGTTGTTGACGATGGTGGGTTGCATGTAGAGGCCCTTGGCCGCCGGGAAGTAGGGGGGTTTTAGCCGGGGCTCGCCACGGAGGCCCTCCAGGCTGTTGATGAGGGCCGTCTCCTCGCCGCATATGTAGGCGCCTGCGCCGAGGTGGACCGTCAGCTCCAGGTCGTATCCGGAGTCGAAGATCCCTTTGCCCAGGTAGCCCCGGGCATAGGCGGCGTCGACTGCCGCCTGCACCCGGCGCGCCGGCTTGGCATATTCGCCACGTATGTAGATGAAGGCGTTGTGGACCTCGTTGGCGATGGCGGTGATGATCACCCCTTCCAACATCTGGTGTGGATCCCGTTCCAGCAGCTGGCGGTCCTTGAACGTCCCCGGCTCCGACTCGTCCCCGTTGACGACCAGGTAGGCGGGCCGGGACGGGGCGAGAAAGCTCCATTTGAGGCCTGCCGAGAAGGCGGCGCCGCCGCGGCCGAGAAGACCCGAGGCCTTGACCTCTTCCACCAATTGGTCACGGGTCATCCCCATGGCGCGCTTCGCCTGTGTGTATCCCCCAGTCGCCTCGTAACGCTCGATGGTGTGCGAGTCGGCGGGATGCTCCATCATCCGCTTGGTGACCAGCAGCGGTGAGGTCACCTGCTCCCCTCGCTCCCGACTGTGCCCAGGGCCTGGACGGCGGGGTAGGGCCCGAGGGCGCCGTATTCCTCCTTGATCGCCCAGTCGAAGCTTCTGACTCCTCCGAACAGCTCCTGCATCTCATCCGAGTTGATGACCTCGGGTCGAGCCGAGCCGAGCCATCGGACCAGCTCCCGGGCTCGTTCCGGGGTCACCCCCTCGATCAGCTCGTAGTTGACCTGAATCGCCGGCGCCCCACCACACGCCCCGATGCACTCGACGTGCTCGACCGAGAGAAGGCCTTCGGCGTCGGTCTCGCCATCGGGGACGCCCGACTCGTCTTCGACCGCGTGGAGGATGTCGTCGCCGCCCATGAGCATGCACGAGATCGAGGTGCAGCAGGAGACCAGATACCTGCCGGTGCGCTCCCGTTTGTACATGGTGTAGAAGCTGGCGACGGCGTGCACCTGGGCGGGGGTGATACCCACCCAGTCCGCCACCTCTGCCATGCCCTCGTTGGTCAGCTCCCCCCCGCCCTCGACCATCGCCAGATACAACAGCGGCATCACGGCCGACCTCTTCTGCGGGTAACGGGAAATGATCTCCCGGGCGCGCTCCTGCGTGGCCTCCGACCATTGACTCATCGAGGCCGGAGATTAGGTAGCACCCGGTACCGGAGCGAAACCCGCTTACCTGAGGTACGTGGCGCCATATATGGCGCCACGGCGACAGAGAAAGCCGGGAGTCGGGCAGAATCGACACCGATGTCCCGATCGTGGCGCGACGAGGACCCGGGTCTGCCCATCGCCTTCGGACAGTGCTCAAACGGTGAGTACGAGCCGGAGCGGATCACACCGGTCCGTCAGGAGATGGAGATGCTGGCGAGGGCCGGGGCCGATGAGGCGATCCGACACACTGGTCTCAGTCGACGGGAGTTTCTCCGGTCCGCCTGCGCCGTCGCCGTCTCGCTCACCGCCATCGATCAGGCCGTGGCCCACGCCCTCGGGATCGCGCCCGGTCTCTGGTACCCGTTCGATCCGATGGCGCGGCACGACACCGATGCCGCCAAGGCGGTGTTGGGCCCGACGCAATTCGTATTCGACGTCCAGGGGCACCTCCTCGAGTACGACCTCGATCCTTCCACCAGCGGCGACTGGTTCTGGGGAAGGCAGTTTCCCCAGGCCAGATGTGAGGACGAGGACGATCCAAGAGCGTGCTTCGCCACGAATCACTTCCTCGAGGAGATCTTCATCAGGTCGGACACGACGATGGTGGCCCTATCCGGTCTCCCCATCCTCCCTGAAGGGAGCCCACTGTCGCCGGAGGTGATGGAGGACACGAGGCGAATGGTCGAAGCCATGTCCAGTGATCAACGCGTTGTGGTCAATGCGCTCGCCCTTCCCCAGACGGCTCCGATCGAATCAGTCGTCGAGGAGATGCATCGCTCGGTCGCCGAGAACACGATCAGCGGTTGGAAGACGTTCACCCACTTCCCGACCGGGATCCACTGGTGGCTCGACGACCACGATCCGGACCTTCCTCAGGTGGGAAACCGATTCCTCGACGAGGTGGAGCGATCGGGGGCACCGATCGTCTTCGTCCACAAGGGTCTCTCCGACCGTGCCCGGTACGGGTCGCCCGAAGACATCGGCCCGGCGGCCAAGGCACATCCGAACCTCAGGTTCGTGGTCTATCACTCCGGCTTCGAGGTGGCTCAGCGAGAAGGGCCGTTCACCCCCGAGACAACTCAGGTTGGGGTCAACCGCTTCATCGAATCGTTGCGCACGGCGGGGATCGGGCCTGGTGAGAACGTGTATGCCGAGATCGGGTCCACGTGGTGGCATCTGCTCCGTCGGCCTGACGAGGCGGCGCACGTGCTCGGCAAACTGCTGCTGGCGGTCGGCGAGGACAACCTGCTCTGGGGAACAGATTCCATCTTCTACGGGTCGCCCCAGGGCCAGATCGACGCCCTGCGGGCATTCCAGATCCCGACCGAGTTGCGGGAGCGATTCGGCTACCCGGAGCTGACCCGGGGCGTGAAGGCCAAGATCCTGGGCTGGAACGCGGCGAACCTGTACGGGATCGAGCCGATCACCGAACCGGTCGGGTTCACGGTGGCCGAGCTGGAGGCGGCCCGCGTCGAGCACCCGGTCCCGACCATGACCTGGGGACCCTCCACCAGCGAAGAGGTCCGCGCCTTCCGCCTCCACCATCGGGGTTGGCCTTGACAGCTACTCCGCATTGCGTGGTAGTGTGCATCTCGCATTAGCTACGAAGGGAGCGCGATGGACTCGACCCAACTCTTGAAGGGTGTCCTCGACACCGCCGTCCTCGCGGTCCTCAGCCGAGGACGCACTTATGGCTACGACCTGGTGAGACAGCTTCGTGCCGGCGGGTTCGACGAGGTCGGTGACGCCTCGGTGTATGGAACCCTTCGCCGTCTCTTCGGGGGCGGCTACCTCACTTCCGAGGTGGTCCCTTCCGAGGAGGGGCCGGCCCGGAAGTACTACGGGCTCAATCAGGCCGGAGCCGACCAGTTGGATCGATCGAAGAAGGTTTGGCACGAGTTCACCGGAGTCATGAACCATCTGCTCGAGGGAGAAGAGGAATGAGCATCACACTGTCGCCGTCGAAGGCTGCCTACCTGGACCGGGTCGCGGAGGGACTCGCCGACCTCTCCGATGAAGACCGCGAGGAGGTGGTGCAGGATCTGGAGGCCCATCTGGCGGAGCTCGAGGACGAGGAGGTGGAGAGCACGCTGGGAAGTCCGGAGGCGTTCGTGTCGGAGTTCCGGCAGAGCGCCGGACTGAGTCAGGTCGATCGCCGGTGGCGGTCCCCGGGCCTCATCGCCAGGAGCCGAGCCCGGCTCGAGGAGTGGGAATCGAGGCTGAGTGAGCGGACGAGGTGGCAATCCATCCGACCGCTCTGGATATGGGTCAG
>JBOGEU010000569.1:0-1143 GCA_050741995.1 Acidimicrobiia bacterium
GCAGGTGACGGTGGACCTGTTCGATGTCCTCGGGCGTGAAGGCCGTGGGGCCACCCATCACCATCACCATGAACATCCTCTGATGCTCGATCAGGCCGGCCATGGGCACATGCTGGGAAGTAGTGGGCAAGACGCTCGGATCGAAGCACGTCGGCGTAGAAGGAGGCGACGAGTTGGGCGAGCCTCACTCGGCCGTAGCGATCGACCAGGGATTGGCCCATCACTCGACACTACCCCGGAGACAGGTCGGTCTCGACCCTCGGGGCGATGAGCCGGACTCCTATGGTGGGCCCGGTGACTCAGATCACCGAGCTCGTCGATCCCGAGTCTCCGAACGGCAAGGAGGTGCTCACACCTGCGAGCCGGGCAGAATGGAGGGACTGGCTTGCGTCCAACTCGGAGCGAAGAGAGGGTCTGTGGGTGGTCTATCGCAAGAAGACGAGTGCCTTCGAGGGTCCGTTGTATGGCGACTTGGTGGAGGAGGCGCTGTGCTACGGGTGGATCGATAGCGTGACCCGCCGGGTGGACGACGACCGGAGGATCCAATGGTTCTCCCCGCGGCGCTCGGGAGGGCTGTGGTCGCCGCTCAACAAGGAGCGAATCGAGCGACTGCATGGCCAGGGGCTGATGACTGAGGTCGGTCAGGCGGTGATAGATCGGGCAAAGGCGGACGGCTCATGGAGCCAGGGCGACGAAGTCGCTGCCCTCATTATTGCCCCTGATCTCGAAGCTGTCTTCGACGTCGCTCCCGAAGCGAGAGCCGCCTATGCGGCATTGCCCGACTCCGTCAAGAAGCAGCACCTGTGGTCGGTTTACAGCGCCAAGCGCCCCGAGACTCGGGCCAAACGAATCGCAGACCTGATTCGGAGCCTCTCGGCTCGGTAGGTCCGTGTTGCATACCTCGATCCGGTCTTTACAATTAGAGACGCAAGCGACGCGGGGTGGAGCAGTCTGGTAGCTCGTCGGGCTCATAACCCGAAGGTCGCGGGTTCAAATCCCGCCCCCGCTACCACATAACACCAGCTCACAGCCCCTCTCCGGAGGGGCTGACTGGTATGTGGGAGCGCTATGTCTAACGAGTGTCAAACCTCAGGAGCCGGATCTTGATCGGCGACATGCCCAAGGGGCTCCTCGCGCCCGAGC
>JBOGEU010000570.1:0-3562 GCA_050741995.1 Acidimicrobiia bacterium
ACGGTTCGTTTCATATCCGTTACGCGGA
Source organism: Acidimicrobiia bacterium (assembly GCA_050741995.1). Taxonomy (GTDB): domain Bacteria; phylum Actinomycetota; class Acidimicrobiia; order Spongiisociales; family ZC4RG35; genus JARDZU01. Next base: position 29 of record JBOGEU010000570.1, read on the forward strand.
AGCTGAGGTTCGCACTCTTTGCCGGCGTTCCCCGGGGGTCAGGAGCGTGGGGGTGGGGCGAAGAGGGATTGGGCGTCGGATTCGGTGATTGCCTGGGAGCGGTTGATGCCATGGCGGTCGACGGCGGCCCGGATCCCCACCTCGGGATCAGGAAGCTCCACCGGTGAGTCGCTGCCACCGAGGAGAGGCACCCCGGCTTGAAGCAGTGAGCGAAACGGATAGACCCGGTTCATCCGCTCCTCACCCAGGCGCTTGCTCAGCCACGAGGACTCCGAGGCCAGGAACGCAGGCTGCACCGAGGCAATCACTCCGAGCCGCCCCATGCGCTCGATCGCCGGCTCGGTGAGCAGCGAGGCGTGCTCCACCCGAAGACGGGCCGGGTCCGCCCCCATCCCGATCAGGTCCTCGAAGAGGTCGAGCACGTTGTCGTTGGCCCGATCGCCGATGGCATGGATGGCCACCGAGCCACCCAACATCGTGGCCGCCCGGGCCATTGTCCGAGCATGCTCAGGATCGAGCCGATCGATTCCCCGGGTCTCGGGACGATCGGTGAACGGCTCGTGCAACGCCGCGGTGTGGCCGCCAAAGCTCCCGTCGGCGAAAGTCTTCCAGCCCAGGAACCTGAGCCGCCCGTTGCTCCTCCTGATCTTCTCGGCGGCGTCGGCCAGCTGGGCAGGGTCGTCGGCAATGACCAGTACGTCGACGTCTATCGGAAGTGCCGGGGCAAGCCGGCAGAGCACATCCAACTCGTGGGGCACGCCACACCACAGCGGCTCACCGACCGAGACGATCCCGGTGACCGAGCCGATCCCCATCGCCGGTAGTTGGCTCAGGACGCGGAGGATCCCGGTGTCCGAAGGGCCTTTCACGAGCGGGGTGATCGCCCGGGCGACGGTCGAGATGGCCGTCCCCCGGAGCACCCCGGTCGGCTCGCCGTCGGGTCCACGGTCGAAAGACCCGCCTGCGGAATCGGCGGTGCCGGCGTCGACCCTTGCGAGGCGCAGGGCGGCGGTGTTGGCGACGGCGACGTGACCGCAATAGCGATAGACGAGCGCCGGACGCTCTCCTGCTGCCTCGTCGAGATCCACCCGGTTCGGGAGGCGCTTTTCGACGAGCCCTTCATCGTTGAGCCGTTGGGCGATGATCGGGCCCTCGACCTCGTCGGCCCTGGCGGCGATTCGACGCATCACCGCGGCCAGATCGGTTTCATCCATCAGGTCGAGCCCGAGGACCAAGTCGGCATACCCCAGAGGGTGGAAATGGTGGTCGTGGTACATCAGCGGAGATGCTCCGGCATGTGATCGTCGACGATCTGGCGCAATTCCTCATGGATCTTGCCATTGGTGGCCACAAATGCCGCCGGCTCCAAGTCGTGCGCTGCGCCCTTGCTGTCGGTGGCCATCCCTCCCGCCTCGGTCACGAGCAGAGTTCCCGCCGCCGCGTCCCATGGCTTCACGCCCTTCGGGCCGCCGTGCTCCCAGTAGCCGTCGAAACGCCCACAGGCCACCCAGGCCATATCGAGGGCTGCCGCACCCATGCGGCGGGTGCCGCGTGAACGGATCATCACCTGCTCCATGACGTCGAGGTAGGAGCGGGCATGCTCTTGCCGGTCATAGGGAAAGCCGGTGACCAGCAGCGAGTCGGCGAGGTGAGGTGCCTCCGACACGTGTATCGGCTTGCCGTTGCTGTGGGCGCCTTCCCCCGAGGCGGCAACGAACTCCTCGTCCCGGGCGACATCGACGACGACACCGACCAGCGGCTCCCCGTCGCTCCAAAGCGCCACCGACACCGCCACTTGGGGGATCCGGTTCACGAAGTTCACCGTGCCGTCGAGCGGGTCCACGATCCACACCCGTCTCCCTCGCCAGTCGGCGCCCCCGCTTTCCTCGGCGAGGATGGCGTCGCTTGGGAAATGGGCTCCGATGACGCGCTTGATCGCCTCCTCCGCCTCACGGTCCACAGCGGTGACCGGGTCCACCGCCCCCTTCATCTCGGTGACCAAGTCCTCGGTGAACCCGCGGCGAACAATGTCGGCACCGGCCCGCGCCGCCCTCACCGCGACCCAAACGTCACCTTCCCACATCGGGCCAGGATACGGACCTTTCTGTGAACCTTTTCCCTCCCATACGGCAAGTTTCCGTTCACAGAGCGCATTCCTACCCTCGCGCCGGTGATTGGTGGTCTCCTCGTCCTCGCCGGCGCCGCGTCCTCGGTCCTCGCCTTTCCCCGATTCGGCCCGGGCTGGCTGATCGTGCCTGGTGTCGCCCTCTTCCTGGCCGGATTGCGCAGAGCCGGCGGACGCGCCCGAGGCGCCCTCTTCGGTGCCCTGTACGGCCTGGCCTTCTTCGGCGGTCTCATCTGGTGGCTCTCCGAGTTGGGTCTCATCGCCGTGATCCCGTTGGTATTGGTCCAGGCCGCCTATTTCGCCCTGTACGGCTGGTGGTTGGCCCGATACACCCCCCGGTCGTCGGGAACCTGGTTCTTGCTCGGCGTCGGCGGGTGGGCGCTCATGGAGCTGATCCGGTACCACTTCCCGGTTGGAGGCTTCGAATGGGGGGCCGCCGGGTACGCCCTGTCCGACCAGGCATGGGCTCGGGCCCTGGCGCCGCTCATCGGGACCACCGGCATCACGGTCCTGGTAGTTGCCATCGCGGCATGTGTGATCCTCGCCTTGGAAGGAAAACGGAGCCGCTGGCAGCTCGTGTTCCTCGCCGGGATGCTGCTGATGGCATTTGGAGCGCTGGTCTGGAATGGCGCCGCCCCCGGCTACGGCGTCGCGATCAACGCGGCCATCGTGCAGGGATCGACGCCCTGCCCGTTCGAGCATTGCCCGCCCGACGAGCGACTTCACACGTACGAGCAACATCTCGCCTTGTCCCGCCAGATCGCGCCCGGCTCGGTCGACCTCGTGGTGTGGTCGGAGGGCTCGACGGGATCCATCAATGCCGACCCGGTCCTGAATCCGGAGATCGGGGAGGCGATAGCCGCCGAGGCACGCCGGATCGGGGCCTGGTTCCTGGTCGGGGGCGATCGTTCGATCAGTGACACGCACTGGATCAATGCCAACGTCGTGTTCGACCCCCAGGGCTCGATCATCGGTGAGTATCGCAAACAGCACCCGGTGCCGTTCGGGGAGTACATCCCGTGGCGCCCGATGTTCGAGTGGATCCCTGCCTTGGACCAGGTGCCCAGGGACATGATCCCTGGTCAGCACCCAACAGTCTTCGATCTCGGCAGCGGTGTCCGTCTCGGGTCGGTGATCTCTTTCGAAGGAGGGTTCGCCCGCTACCTGCGGCAGCACGCCCGCATCGGGGCAAACCTGATGGTGGTGGCGACCAACGAAGGCTCCTATGGGACCACGCCGGGGTCGGACCAATTCATCGGGATGACCCGGATGCGGGCCGCGGAGCTGGGCACGCCGCTGATCCATGCCGCGGTGACGGGCAAATCGGTATTCATCGGCGGGGGAGGTGAGCTGATCTCGCGAATGTCCGGGCTCGGCTCGATGGAGATCCTCGGCGCGGTCCTCTACCC
>JBOGEU010000571.1:0-1702 GCA_050741995.1 Acidimicrobiia bacterium
ACGTGGCCATCTGATCCCGGGCGATCGGCTGGTCGGGGCAGAAGCGATCGTTGACCGGTGGGTTGCAGCCGACGGTGACCCCGGCGTGGGCGATGCGGCCGATGGCGTCCTCGAAGACGTGGCCCTCGTCGTCGACGAAGGGGTCGTCGACCGAGGTGGGGGAGTCGTAGGCCCGGGCCAGCATGGCCGCCATCTCCCCCCGAGTCATTTCCCGATCGGGGCAGAAGCGGTCGTTGGCCGGAGGGTTGCAGCCCACGGTGACCCTGGCGTGGGCAATGCGGTTGATGGCGCCCTCGAACACGCTCCCTGAGTCGTCGGTGAAGGGGTCATCCCGCGAAGGAGTGAGCTGAAGCGCCCGGGCGATGAATGCAGCCATCTCGCCCCTGGTCACCGTTTCAGCGGGGCAATAACGGTCGTTGGCCGGTGGGTTGCAGCCACTAGTGACATCCGCGGCTGATATGGCTTCGATCCCGCCCTCATGTACGTTGCCGTCGTCGTCGACGAAGGTGCCTCCGGGCGGGAGCACTGCCAAGAGCATCGCCAACGCCAGGATGGGCGGACCCATGCTCACAGTTCGATCGGCTCCATGGAGCCCCTCAAGCTCGGCTACAGGTCGGCACCATATACGCCCCAACCAGATCCATCACGCCGTCTTGTGCCGGTGGTAGTAGCGAAGGGCCTTGTCCCGGCTCCCGCAATCGGCCATGTCACACCAGCGTCGGCTGCGATTGCGGGTCGTGTCGTGGAACAGCCAGTCACATGATGGGCAATGACCGAGCCGCTCGGGTTCGACTCCGGTGAGCACCTCACCGGCATTCCAGATCACCGGCGCCATGAGGTCTTCCAAGGTCATCGGGCTCAGCCACGACCAGCGCAGAGTCGTCGGATCGATGCGACGGCGCCGACTCACCGCCTCCAAGAGCGAGTTGAGCCTGTCGACGGCCACAGGTGGCGGCCGGTTGCCTCTGGCCAGCGGGCTCAGCGAATCGCCGATCACCTGACGGATTTGGTGGACCCGTTCGAGATCCGACCTTCCTCCGTCGGGGGAGCGATTCGATGCCTCGTCCAGTCTGCGGCGCTCCTCTTCGTCGATGATCCCGATCTCCGAGGCCCAGAGCGTGACGTTGGACGGTCGGTCGAGCCACTCGTGCTCACGATCCCTCCCTCGCCAGGCGAGGGTGTTGACCAGGTCGAGGCTCGATTGGCCACCCACCAGTTTGTAGGTGCCTTCGTAGCCGGCCGATTCGAGGGGCAGGGCATCCATGATGATCACTATACCTTCTAATGCCAGTTGACTGGTGAAGTAATCAGGCGTAGGCTTCTCACCAACATGATCCAGTTAGAACGTAAAGTGTGATTCGGCCGTGACTTCGACTGCCATTGCCCCGGCCACCAGTGCCTTTCGCCCGGAACAAGTGCCTCCCCATCTGTACTTCGTGGGCTCTGCCGTCTTCCATTACCTGGGCCCCTCGTTCGCTGTCTTGTTGTTCTCCAGGGTGTCGGTTGGTGGGGTCGCCTGGCTGCGAATCGTCTCCGCCGCATTGGTGTTTGCCTTGTGGCGGCGCCCGTGGCGTGCCTTCCTCATCGCCGATCTTCAAACCAGGTGGCTGATCGGGTCACTCGGTGCCCTGCTCGCCGCGATGAACTACACCTTCTACCTTGCCATCGACCGGCTGCCGCTGGGCACGGTCGCCGCCATCGA
>JBOGEU010000572.1:0-7278 GCA_050741995.1 Acidimicrobiia bacterium
GAGCTCGACAGGAGGAGACATCATGAATCCGGTGTCGGAGCACAACCCTCGACGGGTATGGGGCGCCCCCGATCGAATGGAGCCGGGTCGATGCCGTCTTGGAGTCGGGCAACAGCCAGGCCCCGGAGACCGGTGGGCCCGACCGTCACACGGCGTGGCTGGCCACCATCGACCCGGACGGGAGCCCTCATGTGATGCCACTTGGCGCCCTCTGGGTGGACGATGCCTATTACTTCGCGTCCGGCCCGGGGACGCGCAAGTCGCGGAATCTCGCCACCGACCCGCGATGTGTGATCACCATGGCCACCTACGACTTCGATCTGGTGGTCGAGGGTGAGGCGGCCAGGGTCAGCGACGAGGATGAGCTGGAGCGCATCGCGGCTGTGTTCGGGGCCGGAGGGTGGAAGCCGACGGTGCGGGACGGCGCTTTCTACGCCGATTACAGCGCCCCGAGCGCCGGACCGCCTCCCTGGCACCTGTACCGGACCTCACCCCAACGGATGTACGCGCTGGGTGCCGCCGAGCCGTGGGGCGCCACCCGGTTCGACTTCTGAGCGTGGCCTGCCCTACCGCACCTTTCGGTAGGTGAGGTGGAAGTCTGTCTTGAAATTGGCCCCATCCTCGGCAATCTCCCAACGGCCGGCGATCGTGTTGCCATCAGGGCTGATCGTCGCGGTGAAGCGTTGCGCGAACGGCTCGCCTTGCCGCCAGAGCCTCCATTCGCCGTCGCCGAGGCTCATCTCGTAGATCCGGCACACCCCGCGCTCGTCGGAGTAGAGCTGGGCGAAAGTCCCGTTGGCAGCGTCGCATCCGATGATCGAGACGCCATCGGGCGCCTCGGGCATGTCGGCCGAGGAGCGTTCGACCAGAAAGGCACCGGAGGCATGCCACTCGATCGTGGAATGCGCCTCACCGGGCCAAGGCTCGCCATCGGCACCTATCGCTTCGAGCTTCCACTCGCCGACAAGCGCCTCGAGCCTTCCCAGAGCCTCTTCCGCGGTCGGTTGGTCCATGCCTCACCTCCATTCGCCTCAAACTCTCGATTCAACCTAGTGCTCCGTCTCGCAAGTTCCGTGCGTGTAATCGGTGCACTAAACCACCCCTGCCGCCCGCAATCCGGCGATCTCCTCCTCCGAGTAGCCCAGCTCCCCGAGCACCCCGTCGGTGTCCGCCCCCAGCCGCGGGGGCTCCCTCCTGATCGAGGCCGGCGTCCGCGACATCTCGATGGGAAGGCCCAGGGTGCGAATCGTCCCGGCCGAGGAGTGCTCGAGCTCGATCACCATCTCCCGGGCCGAGGTCTGGGCGCTGGAAAGCGCCTCGCTGACCAGGTTGATCGGGCCCGACGGGATCCCCACTAGATCGAGGGCGTCGACCCACTCCGCTCGACTCCTGGTTGTGATCACCTCTTCGACCATGGAATCGACCAAGTCACGATTTCGCACCCGTTCCGGGTTGGTGGCGAATCGTGGATCGCCGATCCACTCCGGGTGGCCGGCCTCGGCGGCGAATGCTGCGAACTGACGGTCATTGCCCACGGCCAGGGCCAGGTCGCCGTCGGAAGCCCGGTAGGTGCGGTAGGGCACGATGTTGGGATGACCGTTGCCATAGCGGCCCGGCTCCTCGCCCGACACCAGATGGTTGGCGGCCACATTGGCCAGGATGTGGAGCCCGGTGTCGTGGAGGTTGACCTCGCAGCGCTGCCCGACGCCGGTCCGGCGCCTCGCCTCCAATGCGGCGAGGATGGCGATGGTGGCCTGCATCCCGGTGCAGATGTCGACGATGGCCACCCCCAGCTTCATCGGTGACCGGTCGACCTCGCCGCTGATCGCCATCAGACCGCTCTCCGCCTGAAGGATGAAGTCGTATCCCGGCGCCCCCGCCTTGGGCCCGCTCGACCCGTATCCGGTGATCGAGCAGCGCACCACCCCCGGGGCATTCGCCTCGAACCACGAGTCGTCGAGCCCCCATCGTTCCAGGGTGCCCCGCTTGAAGTTGTCCAACAGCACGTCGCCCGACCGAATCAGACGATCCAGGACCTCCCTTCCCTCGGACCGGGACAAATCGATGGTCACGCTGCGCTTGTTGCGGTTGACCCCGATGAAGTATGCGGAGAGAGGACCGGCATGAGGGGGTCCCCAGTTGCGGGTGTCGTCTCCCTCGCCGGGCCGCTCCACCTTGACCACGTCGGCGCCGAGGTCGCCCAGGGTCTGGGTGCACAGAGGCCCGGCAAGGACCCGGGAGAGGTCGATGACCCTGAGCCCGGCCAGCGCCCCCTCGGCGGTCATGATCGGGCGGCCTGAGACGCCTCGCCCTGGTTGCGGCCCTCATCGAAGTCTTCGAGATAGCTGTCGAGAGCTGCCTTGTTCCTCACCCGGAACTGGTGGAAGTCGGCCGGCCGCTTCTCGATGAAAGCGTTCATCCCTTCCAGCGACTCCTCCGTCCCCCAGATGTTGGCCAGAAGCTCCATCCCGTGCTGCCAGGACGGATACAGGGCGTCGGAGTCGAAATTGAGCGAGACCTTGGTCGCCCGGATGGTCTGGGAGGAGTAGCCCTTCATCTGCTCCACGATCTCCTCGACCCTGGCCCGCAACTCGCCGGCCGGCACCGCCTGATTGGCGAGCCCGATCTCGGCGGCCTCGGCACCCGTGTACCTCTTGCAGAGGAAGATCATCTCCTTGGCCCGTCGCTCGCCGATCAGCTTGGACAGGTACTGGGTGGCGCCGACGGTGGGACAGGCACCGACCCGGGCCCCGGTCTGGCCGAAGGTTGCGTCTTCGGCGGTTATCACCAGGTCGCACCACAGCATCAGCTCGTGCCCTCCGCCGACACAGGCGCCCTCCACCATGGCGATCACCGGGATGGGGAGGTTGCGACAGGTCATGGCCACCTTGAGCATGCGGTCGTTCCACATGTAGGAATTGGCCTTGTTCAGCTTCATCATGGCGTGGAAGTCGCCACCGGCCGAGAAGTGGCCCCCGACCCCGTAGACCACCGCGGCGACGATGGTCGGGTCTTCCCTGGTGGACTCCAGGGCGTGGGCCAGCTCGTCGAGGGTCTGCTCGCGGAAGGCGTTGCGGACCTCGGGGCGGTTGATCCCGATCCAGGCCGCATCGTCGCGCTTTTCGTAGATGATCTCGTCGTATGCCATGGCTACTCCCTTCAGGCCCGGGCCATGACGGCGGCTACCTCGACCGCCTCACCCGATGCCGCTGATCGGACTGCGGCCTCCATGACCGCGACCACGGCGAGACCGGCCTCGCCGTCGACCTCGACCGGGGCCTCGCCGCGGATCGCCGCGGCGAAGGCCGACATCTCGTCGACCACCGGGTCGATCGGGTCCAGCCCCACATCCACCGGGGCCGGGTCGTCCCTCCCCTGGAAACTCAGCCGGGACCCGCCCCCCCTGCTGTAGGCGGCGCCCCCGGTTCCGAACACCGCGGTTTCGTTGATCACCGGGGTGAAGAAGGACGTGGTCAGGGTGGCCAGCACCCCGCTCTCCAGCTCGAGTGCCAGCACGGTGGCCTCGTCGATGGGGTGAACGTGACCGGGCCGGGTGAAGGCGAACACCTTGCGGACCGGGCCCACCAGGAAATGGATGGTGTCGATCTTGTGCACCCCGAGTGAGGTCATCGAGCCCAAGGGGCTCTGCTCGGGGTCCCAGCGCCATGCCCTTTCGGGCATCTTGAAGCCATTGGGGAGCGACTGATGGGTCACCACCGTCTCGACGTCTCCCAACTCTCCCGCCTCGAGCATCGCCTTGATCCGCCGCTTGGCGGCGGTGCGTCGTCGTTGATGACCGACCTGGAGGATGACGCCCGCCTCTCGAGCGGCGGCGATGGCGGCGATCCCGTCCTCGACCGTGTTGGTGAACGGCTTGTCCACGAAAATGTGCTTGCCCGCCGATGCCGCCTGCTCGATCAGGGGCCGGTGGCTCTGGTTTGCTGTGGCGATGACGACACCCTCGACCTCAGGATCGGCCAGCAGCTCATCGATCGACTCGGCGGCACGGCAACCGTGTTTCTCAGCAAATCTGCTTGGTCCTTCGGGGCTTCGGGCGAAGCAGGAAACGACTTCGGCCTTCCCTGACCTGGACACGGCATCGGCCAACTCCGACCCCCACCAACCGAGGCCGATGCTGGCCAATCGAACCTTGCCGTCGCTCATTGCTTCCCTTCTGGTCAGAATGCTCCTATATGTTGTCTGATTTCGGGCGGAGGTTCGGGTGAACACGTTCACGATCCGAGGTGGGACCCTGGTGTCGGCAGCGGACCAGGTGCGTGCGGACCTGGTCGTCGATGGGGAGCGGATAGCCGCTATCGGCGACAGCAAAGGTCAGGAGATCGACGCCGGCGGCCTGCTGGTGATGCCCGGGATGGTCGACACCCATGTCCATCTCATGGATCCCGGTGAGACCGACCGTGAGGACTTCATCCATGGCACCCGTGCCGCCGCCGCCCGGGGCGTCACCACCGTCGTCGAGCACACTCATTCTCATCCGATCAGGTCTGTGGCCGACCTGGACGAAAAGCGAGCCCATCTCACCGGCCGGGCGAACGTCGATTACGGCCTGGCCGCCCACGTGTGGCCGGATCGGATCGACCAGATCACCGGGCTGGCCGCTGCGGGGATCGCCTTCTTCAAGATCTTCACCTGCACCACCCACGGGGTCCCCGGGCTCGGCAGCGCCCCCATGACCGAGGCTCTGACCGCGGTTCGTGACGCCGGCGGCCGTTGCCTGATCCACAACGAGGACGAGGCGCTGACCCTCGCCGCCGAGAAGCGGCTGAAAGCAGCGGGCAGGCTCGATCCTGGGCTCCTCATCGACTGGAGGAGCAGGGAGGCCGAGCTGGCGGCGGTTGCGGCCACGGCCGCAGCGGTTCTCGAGACGGGAGCGGCAGCCACCTTCGCCCATGTCTCGAGCCTGCCGGTCCTCGACGTGATCGACGCCTTTCGCCATCGCGGCGCCGACATCACCGCGGAGGCCTGTCCCCAATACTTCGCCCTCGACGAGGACGAGGTCCTCGCGTGGGGGGCCCTTCGCAAGTTCACCCCGCCGGCCCGTATCCGCAACGTCGAAGAGCGCTCGACGATGTGGGAGGCGGTGCGGACCGGGAGGTTCGCCCATTTCTCGACAGATCACGCGCCGTCAACCGTTGCCCAGAAGACTGCCGGCGACTTTTGGAGCGCCCCGTTCGGTCTCCCCGGCCTGGACACGACATTGCCGTTCCTGATCGATGCCGCAGTGAGCGGGCTGGTAACCATGAGCGATGTGGTCCGGCTCTACTCCACGGCACCGGCTGCCCGCTATCGGCTTCCGAAAGGGGTGATCGAGGTCGGCGCCGACGCCGATCTGGTCCTGGTCGATCCCGGGGCGATATGGACCGTCTCGGACGACGACATACTGTCCAAGGCGGGCTGGAGCCCGTATGCCGGGAGGACCTTTCGGGGTCGGGTGGTCGCCACCTACCTGCGTGGTGAGGAGATCGCCAGGGACGGGCGATGCCACGACCTGCGCTCGGGAAGATTCATCCGGCCGGACGTGTAGGCGCCGGGTTCAGCAGGCCTCGCAGGCGCTCATGAACAGCGCCAGCATCGTGTAATAGCCGACGACCGCAGCCAACTCCACCGCGCCCTCCTCGCCGAGACGGTCCAGAGCCGCGCCGAATGTCGGATCGGCAACCTTGCCGCCCCGGGTGAGCTCACGTGCAAAGTCGACAAACACGGCATCATCGGCATCGTCGACTTCCGTCCCGAATCGAATCGCATCCAGGGTTGCTTCCGAGACCCCGACCGACCGAGCGATCGGAACGTGCGAATCCCATTCGAAGGCGCAGTCCCGCTCCGCCGCAGTGGTGCAGATCACCAGCTCGCGGTCGTGATCGGTGAGCGTCGACTCGAACCGGATGACCGCCCCCAGGTCGGCCGCAGCCTTGGCGATATCCGGTCTGTGCAACATGGCGGCGAAGGGGCGGATCATCTTTCCGCGGCTGGCGGCGATGTGGTCGAACGTTTCCAGCTGCGAAGGGGACGCATCCTCCCGCTCCTCGATCATCCGGACACGCGGCATCGATCCTCCTGGTCTGACGGTGATCTTGCATGATATAGGATCAACTGCATGGCCCTTTCCGAGACCCGGACTGTCGACACCTCCCTGGGCAAGGTCTCGTTCGGCGATTCCGGAGCGGGCCCGACCCGGATGGTCCTGCACTCCCTGCTCACCGACCGGACCGCATTCGACGACGTCATCGAGCCCCTCGGCGGCCGTTTCGTCACCGTCGACCTCCCCGGGTTCGGCGCCAGCGAGCCGGCCGGGCCCGACATCGACGAGTACGCCCATCGTGTCGGCGCCCTCATCGAGAGCATGGAGTTGGCGGCCGACGACCTCACCCTGATCGGCAACGGGCTCGGGGGCTTCGTCGCCCTGGGAACGGCGATACATCACGGCGACCTCTTCGATCGTCTGCTGCTCGTGGGATGTGGAGCGGGCTTCCCCGAATCCGCCAAGGGGGCATTCACCGCCATGATCGACATGGTCTCCAGCGGCGGGATGGAGGCGGTGATCCCGATCGCGGTGCGCCGCATCTTCACCGAGGACTACCTGGCCACCCATCCCCAGATGGTCGAGGCCAGGGCCGATGTCCTGCGCAAAACCGATCTCGTGGCCTTCGTGACCGCCTGCACCGCGTTGCAATCGCTGGATTACACCGTTCTGGCCCCGACCGTCTCGAACCCGACGATGATCGTCGTCGGCGAGGACGACGAGGCGACACCGCCCCTGCTTGCCGACGATTTGCACCGTCTGATCCCGGGCTCGAACCTGGTCCGCCTGCCGGGAGTGGCACATGCCCCTCAGATCCAGGACCCGGACGGCTTTGTCAACACGACGCGACAGTTTCTGGAGGGACGATGACCAAGTTCAAGGTGGTGGTGAGTGACCAGGTGTTCCCATCGGTGGAAGTCGAACGCGCCCTTCTCGCCGAGATCGAAGCCGAGCTGACGGTGGCGTCGGGTGACGTCGAATCGGTCTTGGACAGCGCGGCAGATGCCGACGCCATCCTCAACACCTATCTCCCCTGGACCGCCGATTCGATCGCCCGGCTCGAGAAGTGCAGGATCATCGCCCGCTACGGGATCGGGTTCGACAACGTCGACCTGAGAGCGGCGGCAGACGCCGGGATCGTGGTGACCAACGTTCCCGACTACTCGGTCGAGGAGGTCGCAACCCAGGCGTTGGCGCTGATCCTGGCCTCCCTGCGCAAAGTGGTGATGGCCAACGAC
>JBOGEU010000573.1:0-8296 GCA_050741995.1 Acidimicrobiia bacterium
AAGGACGACAGGCTCTGGCTCCATGTCGATCTTCCTGGTGTCGACCCGGATTCGATCGACGTCACCCTCGAGAAGAACACGCTCACCATCAGCGCCAAGCGCGAATGGCGGCGTGACCAGGACACCAAGGTAGTGATCAACGAGCGACCCACGGGATCGTTCTCCCGTCAGTTCTTCCTCGGCGAGGGTCTCGATCCCGATCGCATCGAGGCGGGTTACGACCATGGGGTCCTCACCGTTTCGATCCCGGTCGCGGAGACGGCCAAGCCCCGCAAGATCGAGGTCGGGAAGGTCCGCGAAGCCCTGGAAGTCTGAGTCTCTTCCTTCCCAGGCAGCCAGTAGCAGGGCCCCGGTGCCGACCGGGGCCCTGCTGCTGCGAATTCGGTCACAATGGAGGGCGATGAGCGACGACAAGCGCAGATTCCCACCTTGGCTGATCGGCCTGATCCTGGCGGTCATCGTCTTCGCCGGCGCCTTGATAGTTCTCAACGCCCTCGGCTATGGCGACGACCCGGCATTGGGGTGGGCGCCGTTTCTCTAGTGGACCGCTAGCTGTGGCCCGTCTCATAAATACTTGTGGCGTCTCTCCGGCCCTCGACGCCCCTGGCTGCGTCGAAGTGCTCGCCGCAGCTCCCCGGCTGCGACTGCGCGCTTCTCCCTTGCCAGATGACGCCGATGACTCGGAGACACGCGCACACTATTTACGCGACGGACCACTGGGCCGGGCAATTCAGGCCGGGGGCGGGATCCGATTGCCGTTGCAGTCGATCCCCTCCGCCGGCCGGTAGTCGGCGACGAAGGTGTCGACCACTTTGTGCCCGTCGGGGTAGGTCCGCTCGCGATCGGTCTCGACGTGGGTGCAGGCGCCGCGGCGCGAGGATCGCTGGCCGAGCTCGGCGACTCCGATGTGCTTGGTCGAGTACATGCTGACCGTGATCGACTGGTCGGTGTACGAGGTCCAGATCAATATCGGGTACTCGGTGGTGTTGGTCATCGCCAGGTCCGGTGCCGGGCTCGAGATGGTTGCCTCCCTTCCGTATGGGTACCTCGAGAAGTAGATCGAGTGGCTTCGATACTCTTCGAAGTCCATCCCGGCGAAGTAGGCGGCGTTGAAGATGGTCGTTGCGAACTGTGACACCCCGCCGCCCACCTCCTGGATCAGATGGCCTTGGCGGATGGCGCCCGCCGCCTTGAAGCCGTTCTCCACGGTTCGGGGACCGACGAACTCGTTGAGGGACAGTGTCTCGCCGGGCACCAGGTACGCGCCGCGCACGATGTCGGCGATCCGGTGGATGTTCTGCACTCTGGTCTCACAGCAGGCGTGAGGTGTGGTGAACTCGCTCACCTTCTCCACGACCGCCGAGCCGTCGGCCCAGGCGACGAGCAGCGGGTCATCGGTCGGGCGCGGCGGCAGGGCGAACGGCCCGACCACCCCTCCGAGGATCTGCTCGCCCAGCCACTGCCCACTGCCTTGCCGACAGCAGACCGGAGGAGGCTCACCCGGAGTCGTCACCCGGACTTCGTCACCATCCACCTCGAACACCGGCTCGGCGAAGGGACCGACCGGGCCGACGAACGTGTTCTCGATGATCGCCTGCAATGCCTCGCCGTCGAAGCTCGAGGTGACCTCACCATCGGATGCCTCGACGTTCAGGGCTGACTGCAGCGATCGGGCCGGGACAGAGGCGGGGAGCCCATTGATCGACACCCCCGCACCGTCCGCGGTGACGGCATTGAGCTCCGCCGCGGCCCGATCGGCGTCCTCGTCCGGCACCGTGGGATGGATCTCCTCGACGTCGGTGACGAGATGGTCTGGTGCGTCGATCAGGTCGATGCTGCCGAGCTGCTCGACGATATGGCCCACGTCGGCCTCGGTCCCGACGACACCGGGCACGACCACCAGCCGGCCGGTGCCGTTGGCGATGATGGCCGGCTCTTCGACGACGACCGGCGTGAGCCCGGGATGATCGTCGACAGTGACTCGAGCCACCTCCCGGTCGAAGCTCCATGCCTCCTCGACTTCGGCTGCGATCAGATCGGCCACGGCCCATGCCGAGAACTGCTTCCACACCGACCCCTCGTGGCGTGCGGCCAGGGCGCGATCGACCGTGACCTCCACCCCGTAGGAGAATCCGAGGTTCCCATAGGGGATTACGACCTGCCCCGATCCGTAGTCGATCGTCAGTTCCCTGCCCAGGAGAGCGCCGGCGCGCTCCGACACCGCCTCCGTTACCTGCTCGGGGCTCATACCCTCAACCAGCCGCCCGGCCAACCGGACGTTGTCGGCTACGACCAGTCCCTCGTCCGAGAGGTGGTTGGACCATCCGACACCGGCAAGCGCAAACAACACGAGCCCAAGCGCGAGGAACGCCCATGAGAATATGGAGGCAGGTTCTGCGTGCTTGGCCAAACCCGTGACATGGTACGGGCGATCCCATCATCACCTGCGTATGGCGAAGGCAGGCACAATGGCCGAGATCGATCAGGCGGTGGTTTCACAGGCCGATCAGCAGCACATGGCCTGGCTCGCCCGGTCATTCGGGCGTCCCGATTACGCGCCGCTGAGCGCCCGTGACCTCGAGGCGCTGATTGGGGCGGCCGAGGTGGTGTCCAGGTACTCAGGCGCTCATCTCTTCAAGGAAGGAGAGATCGCCTCGGCGGTGTACCTGGTGGAGTCGGGCGAGGTCGAGGTGTACCGCGGCTCGGGCCCGACGAGACGCGTCGTCTCCCGGGTCGGTGCCGGGTCGGTTCTCGGCGACCTGGCGGTGTTTGGCGGCGAGCCGCACATCTCGTCGGCTCAGGCCATCGCCCGGGTCAGGGCATTCCGCTTCGAGAGGGAACGGCTGCTGCCGGAGCTGGCGCGAAATCCTGCGATTTGCCTCCGCTGGCTGGTGGCGGGTCTGCATCAGCTGGAGGGCACCCAGCGCCGCGTCCTCAGGCTCATGCACAAGACCGTCCTCGGCCAGGTGGCCGACCTCCTGGGAGAGGAGGCCGACCGGCGCGGCGACGTCCATCTCTCGCAGACCACCCTCGCCACCCTGCTCGGCGTGAGTCGCCAGTCGGTCAACGAGGCGCTGAGCCGTCTCCGCGACCAGGGTGCCGTGGAGACCGGATATCGCCACATACGGGTTCTCGACCCCCAACGTCTGCAGCGAATCTCGGAGAGCTAGGGCTCTGGGCCCGAGGCCCGGGCCCCATCTCGGCGTCGTAGGGCGTCGAGCGCGCGCCCCGGTCTGGCGGCGGCCGGGCCGCCAAACCCTTGACTGATTTCCCGACCCCGCTGTATGCTGAGCAACGACCCTCGGGTCCGGGACAGACCGCTCCACGGTCTGTCTTGACATTTCAAAGATTAGATTGGAGGCATGCTGACGCGTCTGTTAGCATGCCTTGTCTGCGTTATCTAGATCTAATCCGCATTCCTCAGGAGGCACCCCTTGGTTTCGCGCGTTGCTGAGCGCTTCTCATTTGGAAAAATCCCCGAAGTCCTACCACTCCCCGACCTCCTCGCAGTCCAACACGAGTCGTTCCAATGGTTCCTCGACGAGGGTTTCCGCGAGATCTTCGAGGAGATCAGTCCCATCGAGGACTTCACCGGCTCTCTTGCCCTGGAGCTGACCGATCATCGCTTCGGCGAGCCTCAGATGAGTCTCGAAGAGGCCAAAGAGCGTGACGCCAACTATGCGATGCCGCTGTTCGTCACCGCCCGCTTCATGAATCGCCAGACCGGTGAGATCAAGGAACAGCAGGTGTTCCTCGGTGACTTCCCGATCATGACCGACAAAGGCGTGTTCATCATCAACGGCACCGAGCGGGTGATCGTGTCCCAGCTCGTCCGCTCCCCGGGCATCTACTTCGACGTCGCGCCGGACAAGACATCGGACAAGGAGATCTACTCGGGCAAGATCATCCCGGGACGCGGGGCCTGGCTCGAGTTCGACACCGACAAGAAGGACACGATCGGGGTTCGTGTCGACCGCAAGCGCCGTCAGTACATCACCGCCTTCCTCAAGGCACTCGGCATCGCGGAGACCGACGAGGAGATCCTGGCCATCTTCGACAATTCCGAGTCGATCAAGAACACCATCGAGAAGGACACGGCCCACACCAAGGAAGAGGCGCTGCTCGACCTCTACCGCAAGCTGCGCCCCGGTGAGCCGACCACGGTGGAATCGGCCCGCGGGCTGATCCAGACCCTGTTCCGGAACCCGAAGCGCTACGACCTGACCAGAGTCGGTCGCTACAAGATCAGCCAGAAGTACCGCGAGGAGACTCCAGCCGACTATCGGGCCGAAGGGCTGCAACTGCTCCGTGACGAGGACATCATCGACGCCATCAAGTACCTGGTCGCGCTCCACGCCGGTCAGTCGACGATGGTGAACCACGAAGGCACCGAGGTGGCGGTCAGCACCGACGACATCGACCACTTCGGCAATCGTCGCATCCGCACCGTCGGCGAGCTGGTCCAGAACCAGGTCCGGGTCGGCCTCACCAGGCTGGAGCGGGTGGTGCGCGAGCGCATGACCACCCAGGACCCCGATGCGATCACCCCGCAGAGCCTGATCAACATCCGGCCCGTCACCGCCGCCATCAAGGAGTTCTTCGGGACCTCCCAGCTCTCCCAGTTCATGGATCAGCCCAACCCTCTGGCCGGGCTCACCCATCGACGCCGTCTCTCGGCCCTGGGACCCGGCGGGCTGTCCCGTGAGCGCGCCGGGTTCGAGGTTCGTGACGTCCACTCCTCCCACTACGGGCGGATGTGCCCGATCGAGACCCCGGAGGGCCCGAACATCGGCCTCATCGGGTCCCTGGCGTCGTATGCCAGGGTCAACGAGTTCGGGTTCATCGAGACTCCGTACCGCAAGGTCGAGGCGGGCAAGGTCACGACCAAGGTCGAGTACCTGACCGCCACCGAGGAGGAGCGCTTCGTCATCGCCCAGGCCAACGCCCCGCTCAAGGAGGACGGCGCCTTCCAGAACCCAAGGGTCCTGGTCCGCCGCGCCGGTGGCGAGGTGGAGTACGTGCCGCCCAAGGAAGTCGACTACATGGATGTGTCGCCGAAGCAGATCGTCTCGGTGTCGACCTCCCTCATCCCGTTCCTCGAGCACGACGACGCCAACCGCGCCCTCATGGGCTCGAACATGCAGCGCCAGGCGGTGCCCCTGCTCACCGCCGACGCCCCGCTCGTCGGCACCGGTGTCGAGCAGCGCGCAGCCCAGGACTCGGGTGACATGGTCGTATCGCCGGTCGCCGGCGAGGTGGTCGAGGTGACCGGAAACGAGATCGTGGTCAAGGAGAAGGAGACCAACAAGAAGCACACCTTCGTCCTCGACAAGTTCAAGCGGTCCAACCAGGGAACGTGCATGAACCACAAGCCACTGGTCCGTGAGGGAGACAAGGTCAAGGTCGGCGACGTCCTGGCCGACGGCCCTTCCACCGAGACCGGTGAGCTGGCCCTGGGACGCAACCTGTTGGTGGCCTTCATGCCATGGCAAGGGCACAACTTCGAGGACGCCATCATCATCTCCGAGCGTCTCGTAAGGGACGATGTGCTCACCTCGATCCACATCGAGGAGCACGAGTTGGACGCCCGCGACACCAAGCTGGGCGCCGAGGAGATCACCCGCGACATCCCCAACGTCCCGGAGGAGGTCCTGGCCAACCTCGACGAGGAGGGGATCATCCGTGTCGGCGCCGAAGTCGGTCCCGGCGACTACCTCGTGGGCAAGGTGACGCCC
Source organism: Acidimicrobiia bacterium (assembly GCA_050741995.1). GTDB lineage: Bacteria > Actinomycetota > Acidimicrobiia > Spongiisociales > ZC4RG35 > JARDZU01. The sequence continues at coordinate 5,736 of JBOGEU010000573.1, forward strand.
AAGGGGGAAACCGAGCTGACACCGGAGGAGCGCCTCCTTCGTGCCATCTTCGGTGAGAAGGCCCGGGAAGTCCGCGACACCTCGCTCAAGGTCCCCCACGGTGAGACCGGCAAGGTCATCGCGGTCAAGGTCTTCAAGCGCTCCGAAGGCTACGACCTCCCGCCTGGGGTCAACGAGTTGGTGCGGATCTATGTCGCTCAGCAGCGCAAGATCTCCGAGGGCGACAAGCTGGCCGGCCGTCACGGGAACAAGGGCGTGATCTCCAAGGTCCTGCCCGAGGAGGAGATGCCGTTCCTTGCCGACGGGACCCCGGTCGACATCATTCTCTCCCCACTCGGTGTCCCCTCCAGGATGAACTTGGGTCAGGTGCTGGAGACCCATCTCGGATGGGCTGCCGCCCAGGGTTGGGAGCCGTTCGAGGGGACGAGCCCGGCGATCGGGGGTGCCCAGCCCTGGACCAAGGTGGCGACACCCGTCTTCGACGGCGCCCGCGAGGAGGAGATCTTGCAGGTGATCCAGAGCGCACGGCCCAACCGCGACGGTGAGCGATTGGTCGGCGAGGACGGAAAGGCCACGCTCTATGACGGCCGGAGCGGAGAGCCCTTCGACTCGGACGTGACCGTCGGGTACATCTACATGCTGAAGCTGGTCCACCTCGTGGACGAGAAGATCCATGCCCGGTCGACCGGTCCCTACAGCATGATCACCCAGCAGCCGCTAGGGGGGAAGGCCCAGTTCGGTGGTCAGCGATTCGGTGAGATGGAGGTCTGGGCGTTGGAGGCCTATGGCGCCGCCTACGCACTCCAGGAGCTGCTCACCATCAAGTCCGACGACGTCCAGGGCCGGGTCAAGGTCTACGAGGCCATCGTCAAGGGTGACAACATCCCCGAGCCCGGCATCCCGGAGTCGTTCCGGGTGCTGGTCAAGGAGATGCAGAGTCTCTGCCTGAACGTGGAGATGCTCTCCGCCGGTGAGGAAGTCGAGCTCCGTGAGCTGGAGGAAGAAACCTACCGATCCGTGGAGACCCTCGGCATCGACCTCAGCCGGCCCGAGCGCCCCGACTCGGAATAGCCAACGGTTTTATACAACGCAGGCGCAACTGAAACGAAGGACGGGAAGACGAGTACATGGCGCAGCAGCTTTTTGATGAACTGAAGATCGGCCTCGCCTCCAGCGACCAGATCCGGGCCTGGTCCTATGGAGAGGTCAAGAAGCCGGAGACGATCAACTACCGCACCCTTCGCCCCGAGAAGGAGGGTCTGTTCGACGAGCGCATCTTCGGCCCGCAGAGGGACTGGGAGTGCTACTGCGGCAAGTACAAGAGGATCCGCTACAAGGGGATCATCTGCGAGCGCTGCGGTGTCGAGGTAACCCGGTCCAAGGTCCGTCGTGAGCGCATGGGCCACATCGAGCTGGCGGCGCCGGTCACCCACATCTGGTTCTTCAAGGGCGTGCCCAGCCGTCTCGGCTACCTGCTCGACATGTCGCCCAAGGAGCTGGAGAAGGTCATCTACTTCGCCAGCTACATCATCACCTCCGTCGACGACGAGAAGCGGCAGAAGGACCTGCCCGAGCTCGAGGCCGCGATGCGGGACGAGATCGAGGTGGTCCGCTCCGAGTTCTCCGAGTGGCATCAGGTCCGGCTCGAGGCGCTCGAGGACGAGCTGGAGCGCATGGAGGAGGGTGGCGCCAAGAGCCAGGAGATCAATGCCCGGAAGAAGGAAGTCGAGCGCGAGATCAAGGATCGCCAGGAGCGGTCCGATCGTGAGATCGAGCTGATCGAGGACGCCTACGACACCTTCCGCAAGTTCAAGCCGAAGGACCTCGTCGAGTCGGAGCAGCTGTGGCGCGAGATCTACTTCCGCTACGCCGACTACTTCGAGGGTGGGATGGGGGCGGAGGCGGTCAAGGCCCTGCTCACCCATCTCGACCTCGACACCGAGATGACGATCCTCGAAGAGAACCTGGAGGCAGGCTCCGCCCAGAAGCGGCAGCGGGCCACCCAGCGGATGAAGGTCGTCAAGCCGTTCTGGGAGGGCCAGAACCGCCCCGAGGACATGATCCTGGAGACGGTCCCGGTGATCCCGCCCGATCTGCGCCCGATGGTGCAGCTCGACGGCGGCCGTTTTGCGACGTCCGACCTGAATGACCTCTACCGCCGGGTCATCAACCGCAACAATCGTCTGAAGAGACTGCTCGACCTCGGCGCTCCCGAGATCATCGTCAACAACGAGAAGCGGATGCTCCAGGAGGCCGTCGACGCCCTGTTCGACAACGGCCGCCGGGGACGTGCGGTGACCGGCCCCGGCAACCGGGCCCTCAAGTCGCTGTCGGACATGCTCAAGGGCAAGCAGGGGCGCTTCCGCCAGAACCTGCTCGGCAAGCGCGTCGACTACTCGGGCCGCTCGGTGATCGTGGTCGGCCCCCAGCTCAAGCTGCATCAGTGTGGCCTGCCCAAGATCATGGCCCTGGAGCTGTTCAAGCCGTTCGTGATGAAGCGTCTGGTCGACCTCGACCTGGCGCAGAACATCAAGGCGGCGAAGCGGATGGTGGAGCGGCAG
>JBOGEU010000574.1:0-1042 GCA_050741995.1 Acidimicrobiia bacterium
GCGGTTGTGCCCCCGACCCACGATCTGGTCGTCGACCACCAGCACCGACCCGATCGGGATCCCACCTTCGGCCAACCCCAGCCCGGCCTCGTCGATGGCTGCGTCCAGGAAAGGGTCGGGCACGGGCCGATGCTAGGGATCGAGTGCCTCTCGTTTCGCACAGGTAGCGTCGGCGCATGCGCTTTGGCCTCTCGTTCCCCAACTTCGGACGGTACGCCGAACCGGAGGCGACCGTCTCCATCGCCACATCCGCGGAGAGGGCCGGTTGGGATGGCTTCTTCGTCTGGGACCACATCGTCATCGCCGATGGGATGCCGGTCGCCGATCCCTGGGTGCTGCTGGGGGCGATCGGGCAGGCAACGAGCACGATCAAGCTGGGCCCGATGGTGGCGGCGGTGCCCCGTCATCGGCCATGGGTGGTGGCCCGTCAGTCCGTCACCGTGGACCGGCTGACCGGGGGGCGGATGATCCTGGGAGTCGGCATCGGCTACCCGCCCGAGGTCGAGTTCGGCACCTTCGGGGAGCCAACCGATGCCCGACAGCGGGCCGACATGCTCGACGAGAGTCTCACCATCATCGACGGCGTGTGGTCCGGGGAGGTGTTCGGGTTCGAAGGCGAGCACTACATGGTCCACCGAAACCGGTTTGCGCCAGCGCCCCTGCCGCAGCCCCGGATCCCGATCTGGGTTGCCGGGATGCTGCCCAACCTTCGACCCCTGAGACGGGCCGCTCGGTACGACGGCGTATTCCCCAACCGGAGCGACCTGGAGGACCTGGGGCCGGCGGAGGTGGCCATGGTCGCCGACCACGTGAGACGCCACCGGACCACCGAGGAGCCGTTCGACGTCGTGGTCCAAGGCTCGATCGATGTCGACGCGGCTGCGATGGAGGAGGCAGGAGCCACCTGGTACCTGGCCTCCCCGAGCCCGGCGGGGGAGCCCTTGGAGGAGACACTTGGCTGGGTCTCTGACGGGCCTCCTTGAACGACCCTACGACGCCGGGAGAGGCTGCCCGGCCGCGAAGGCGCTCAGCACCTCGGAGG
>JBOGEU010000575.1:0-2307 GCA_050741995.1 Acidimicrobiia bacterium
GCGTAGAGCGGGCTGGTCCCGATGTCCCCATAGACGATGCCGAGAGCGCCAACCGACATCATCAGGAGGTAGCGCTTTCCGCGCTTCTGGGCGGAGGACATCTATCCAGGGTTGTGCGTGAGGGGAGAAGGCATCAGAGTGCCGAGCCGGGCGGTGGCTCGGCCACCGATGTGAGACACAACCGGGGGAGGCTAGCGCTCTGTACGATCCTGTCGTGCTGGTCACGATGATCGTGGAGATCCCAAAGGGGAGCCGGAACAAGTATGAGACCGATCACGAGACGGGTGAGATATTCCTCGATCGGATGCTGTTCACCGCCACTCGATACCCGGCCGACTACGGGTTCATTCCCCACACCCACGCCGACGACGGCGACCCCCTCGACATCCTGGCCCTGGTGTCGGAGCCCACATTCCCGGGATGCCGGATCAAGGTGCGGCCCATCGGGCTGTTCCTGATGGAGGATCAGGGTCATGCCGACCACAAGGTCTTGGCGGTGCCCGACGGTGATCCTCTGTGGCGGGACGCCTCCGACCTCGGTGACGTGCCTCCGCACCTGCTGGCGGAGCTGGAGCATTTCTTCGCCGTCTACAAGGAGCTGGAGGACAAGAAGACGGCCACCCTGGGATGGAGGCCGGCGGCGGAGGCCCTGGAGACCATCGAGAGGGCCAAGGCAGCCGCTGTAGACCGGGGCCAAGCCGGTCTCAAGTGACGTCGCGGCCCAGGTTGGCGAATCGAGTGAACTCGGGCTGGAAAGTCATCTCCACCGGGCCCGTCGACCCGGCACGGTGCTTGGCAACGATGACCTCGGCGATCCCCTTCTTCTCCTGCTCCTCGGGGTGGTAGTACTCGTGGCGATAGATGAACATCACGACGTCGGCGTCTTGCTCGATCGACCCGCTTTCGCGGAGATCGGACAGACGGGGGCGCTTGTCCTCTCTGGCCTCCAGTGAGCGGTTGAGCTGGGAGACGGCGATGACCGGGACTTCCAGCTCACGAGCCAGGTTCTTGAGGTTCCTCGTGATCTCGGATATCTCCTGCTGGCGGTTCTCTCTACTCGAGGCCTCCATCAGCTGCAGGTAATCGATCACCACCAGGGACAGTCCGCTTTTCCGTCGCAGTCGACGGCACTTGGCCCGGATGTCGGTCACGGTGACGACCGGTGAGTCGTCGATGAAGATCGGCGCCTTGTACATCTTCCCCGCGGCGTCGACCACCCGTTGCCATAGGGGGCCGAGTTGGCCCGAGCGGAGCTTCATCGAGTCGACCCGGCCCACAGAGGAGAGGATGCGCTGGACGATCTCCTCTTTCGACATCTCCAGCGAGAAGATGGCCACGGGCTCGCCCTGGGTGGCGGCATTGACCGCGATGCCAAGGGCCAGGCTCGATTTGCCCATGGCCGGCCGCGCCGCGATGACCACCAGGTTGGCCGCCTGGAGACCGGCCAGCTTCTTGTCGATGTCGACGTAGCCGGTGGCCAACCCGGTCAGCTCCGAGCCTCGCTGCTCCAACAGCTCGATGTGCTCCAGAACTTCGCTGAACAGGGGACCGACTTCGAGCAGGGTCTGAGAGCTCCGCCGCTCGGCCACCGACAGCACCGCCTGCTCTGCACGATCGAGGACCCTTGCGATCTCCTCGTCGATGTCGAAGGCCACGTCCGTGACCGAGGCCCCGGCCCGGATCAGCTCACGACGTTTGGCATGCTCCTCGACGATGCTGGAGTAGTAGAGGATGTTGGAGGTCGAGGGCACGATGTCGACCAGTCGAGCCAGGTAGGAGACGCCGCCGATCTTGTCGAGCTCGCCTTTTCGCCGGAGCGCCTCGGACACCGTCACGGCATCGATGGCCTGATTGGTGTCGAACAGCTCGCGCATCGCCTCGAAGATCGCCTGGTGGGCCGGTATGTAGAAATCCGGCGGGTGGAGACGGTCCATGACCTCATTGACCGCTTCCTCGGAGAGGAGCACGGCGCCGATGACCGACTCCTCCGCCTCCCTGGAATGAGGAGGATTTCGGTATCCGGGCCTCATCGGCCCCTGTTCGGTCATTGCGCTCATTCGTCCTTCTCGCGAATCGGTGTGACAAATTTCGCGAACTGGCGCGTCGAACCACACGTGGGTTGGGGGAAGATCGAACCAGCTCCGAGGGAAGCAGGGAGAACTTAGACCCTCTACGCCGGTCCCTCCAGCGTTTCCGCTGTTTGTTTTTCGCGGTGGAAGACATTGACAGGAAAGCCGCGAAAACGTGCGCTCCCACCCACGCATGGTGAACGGCGCTTCTATGTCGCCGTGGCGCCATATATGGCGC
>JBOGEU010000576.1:0-6016 GCA_050741995.1 Acidimicrobiia bacterium
GCCGAGATGATCGAACGAGCTCTTCCCGTCTTCGAGAAGGCCATCTCGAGGTAGTGCCCCGACCGACGAACTGGGCGGGAACTCGGTGCCTGCTGTCACCGAGGTGATCGCTGAGTCCGCCGATAATGCTCGACGGTCTGTGCCGTCCAGTCGCCGCTCAGAACCTGCGCCAGTGTGTCATATGCCGAATCGGCGAGTCGCGAGAGCCCCTCGGACATCGCTCGGGCTTGCTCCAAGGCGGCTGCCATCGCCACAGGGTCGTTGGGTGGAACGAGCAGGGCATCTTGGCCGTCTCGCAAGAGGGAAGGTATCTCCCCCACCGAGGTGGCGACCAGGGGTACCCGGGAAACGACCGCTTCGAGGACGACGTTGGGTAGGCCCTCGGTCAGAGAAGGGAGACACAGCAGGTCGATGAAGGCGAGGACAGAGCCGACGTCCTCGCGAAAACCGGCGAAGTGGACGCTGTCGTCCAAGCCTGATGAGTGCGCTTCGAGCTCGAGGTTTTCCCTCACGGCGCCGTCGCCCGCGATGTAGCACCGGAGCCTCACCCCCCTCTGACGGAGGATCGACAGCGCTCGGAGTAGGACGGAATGTCCCTTTGCGTGAGCAAGGCGCCCGATCACGCCGACCACGAAGTCCCCCTCGTCCCAACCCAGGTGGGAACCGCGAATCGGGGCTCCGCCCGGAGGCGCCGGCACCGGGAAGGCGCGGCGAATGAGCTCGATCTCGGCTCCCGAGCCGAGGAATGCTCGGAGATATCGGGCTATGCCGTCGCTGACTGCCACGAAGCTCGACCCCCATGCCGCGTTTCTTCGCAAGACCTGCTCGTGGGCCCAGCCCTTGAGACCAGGGTTCTCGAATCGATACTCGCTGTGCACCGTCGAAACCCGAACCGGCACTCCCTCGGCCCTGGCCGCCATCAGCCCCCACAGTTGGGACTGCACGTTGTGTGCGTCGACGACCCGGTAGCGATGAGATCGAATCAAGGCACGTATCGCCATGACGATCCGCGGATCATGTCGCCGGTACGGAAGAGGATGAACCGAGATGCCGGCCGCTCTCGCCCGTCGATACAGCGGTGTCTCGGCCAAGGCGAGGATCGAGCACTCGACGCTGTTTCCCAACAGGAGGGCAGTGTCGATGACGCGCATCTCTGCTCCACCGAACCCGGTAGCCAGATCCACCAGCAGGACTGGCCCCAACTCCGGCTCCTCGGTCATCTTTGCAGACTGTCCACATAGAGCCGCCGGAGCGCATCGACATGTTTCCTGATGTCGAACTTGTCCTGCGCCACGAGTCGACCGGCACGGCCCATCAACTCACGCCGGGGGCCGTCGTCGAGCAGGTCGACGCACGCCTCGGTCAGGGCTGCGATGTCTCCCGCCGGGTAGAGGACCCCGGTGCTGTCATCGCCGACCATGTCCCGTAATCCCCCTACGTCACTGGCCACCACTGGCAAACCGGCGGCCATTGCCTCGGCGACGACCGACGGGAGCAGGTCCTCGTGGGTGGGCAACACGAAGACATCCGATGCCGACAACAGAGCGGGGACGTCATGGCGACTACCCGCGAAGACGACCCGGCCGGCCATCCCAGCGTCCTCGGTCAGACGCTGCAGGGCGAGACGTTGGGCGCCGTCACCGACGATCAAAGCCACGGCGTCGGGGATCGACTCGATGATCTCAGGCATCGCCGAGATGAGGTCGTCGATCCCCTTGCCTCTGCGGAGAACGGCGACGGTGACCAGAAGCCGTGCCTCACCAGCTATGCCGAGCTGCTCCCGGACCAGGGCTCGGGACGCAGAAGCAGGTCTGAACTTGTCCAGGTCGACGCCGTTGTGCATCACGACCATCCTCTCGGCCGGGATCCTTCCCACGGTTCTCGCGTGTGTCATCCCCGATCGCGACGGGGCAATGACCTTGACGTGGGCCCGTCGGAGCGAGAACCACATGAGGCCCAGCCTCTTCGTTTCGCGAGGTGCCTTCCCGACGGCGAAAGTATGGATCGTTCCGATCGGGGTCGCCCCGACCAATCGACCGTAGATGCCTCCGAGAGTGCCGGAGAACTCGAGGTGGGTATGGACGATGCTCGGACGGTATGCGAGGAGATATCGGAGCAGCCGTGCGTGCCCGCGCAGGGACCTGAGCCGGTCAACCCTGACCACGTCCACCGGAACCCCCAGATCCCGAATCTCATCCGCGACCGGGTTTCCCTCTCTGACCTGGAGAACGGCTACGCGGCATTCGAAGACCGCCTTGTCGATGAACTCGACCACTCTCTTCAGCGTCTGCTCTGCTCCACCCGGCCCCAGTGAGTCGATCACGAACAGAACCCGGATCCGACCGGGGGAAATCCGCCCTGTCTCTGACCGGGTCATCGACCTCGGGTCTGCGGTTCGTCGGAGCCCCGTTGCGCCTTGGCCCACAAGACATCCTGTTGCCCGCGCAGGTAACCGATGGTCCCTACCACCGAGGCTCGATTGCTGTCGACCAGGTATGCAGCCGCCTTGGCGAGACGTCCGGGGTTGGAGCCATGTCTTCCCTTTCGTGCCGCGCCGTATACGACGAGCTGGCCGGCCAGGGCCGCCAAGGGGAGTGCCAGCCCGTGCCGCTTGTGGACCGCTTCCCTGGTCGACGCCAGGGTCGAGACCAGACCGGCTACCGCCAGCACGGGGATGACCGGGCGGAGGAGCTTGTGAGACACGATCTGCCAGGCGATCAAGGGACGTCCCCAAGGCACGATCTCAGGCGCTCTCACCAATGCCTGGATCCTCCCCGCCACGATTCGCTCTCGACGCAGCCTGTCATCCTCCACCGTCGACGACGCAGGTTCCCAAGAGACCGCCTCCGGCTGGTAGACGACGTCGAAACCCGCCTTGAGGACCTGCATGGCGATGTAGAAGTCGTCGTTGATGATGTTCTCCGGCAGTTGGTCGAGAAGCTCTGCCCGCACCGCCAGGATCTCGCCGTTGACCCCGACGCAGGACCCCAATCGGCTCTCCGCAGTCTTGATCAGGGACTCATATCTCCAGTAGAGGCCCTCCCCTACCCCGGTCTGATCGTCAGATGCCCTGACGCGCTTGGCTCCGGTCACCGCCCCGACCCGTGGGTTGGAGAACGGGGCCACGAGGTGGGTCATCCCAGCCGGCTCGTACCAGTTGTTGGCATCCGAGAAGACGACGACATCTGACGTCACCTCCCTGATCGCCCTGTTTATCGCTGCCGCCTTGCCCCGTCTGGGGCCGCTTGCGAGGACCCGAATCGCCGGGTCACCGAGCGACCCGGCGATCTCGGCTGTGCGGTCGTTCGAGCCGTCTGCAGCAACCAGCACCGAGAGCCGATCTCGCGGGTAGTCGGAGGAGAGCAGGTTCTCGATTCGGCCGGCGATGACGGCCTCTTCGTTGTAGGCGGCAACGATGACGGTGACGCTGGGAAGATCGGCGTCGTCCGTAACGAATCTGCGGTCACGTCCGAGGATGCGGGAGAGCACGATGGCGCCGGCCGGGTAGCCGACCAACACATAGAGGATCGACCCGAGGGAAGCGACCATGGAACGACGCCAACTCACGTCGCCTGGTACTCCGCCACAGGGGTGGTCAGACCCGTCTGGGCATACATCATCCGAATCGCGGCAACTGCTATCCCGACCATCATCCAGAACGATCGGGCGTAGGCCAGATGGAGGAACAGCGCCGTCGCGGCGAAGCCGGCGAACGAGAAGAACAAGGTCTCGAGGTAGTGCCTCATCTCGCTGTTGTGGGACGCCATTGCGACCCGTCCCGCGCCAAGCAGGCGGGACACCAGGATGTACCCCGCCACCGACCACCAAGCCAAGCCGAGAATCCCCAATTCTGCCGCCACTTCGATGGGGAGACTGTGCGGCTGGCGGAGCTCGAGCCTGTAGTCGAGACCGAGTGCCGAGGAGTATTCGACGTATCTGCCCGGATAGTTACCGGGGCCGACGCCGCTCAACGGATGGTCGTGGAACATCTCCAAACCGACCAGCATCTCGCTGGTCCGCCCTTGAAAGGAGGCATCCTCGAGTCCGCTTCCCGACCCGATCTGCAGAAACTGGCCAATGGTCCCGATCCGTTCGAAATACTGGCCGGGTGTCGAGATCAGGACCAGAGCCGACACGAAGAGAGCGACCAGGACCTTCCGGGGCGCGGGTCTGATCCAAGCCAGCGCGACGACAGTTGCCACGAAGATCCCGATGAGCGCGCCCCGTGAGTAGGTGAGGACCACAGCCGAGCCGATCAACAAGGTCGCAGCGATTGCAATGAGCATTGGAAGCCGAGACCGCTCCCGGAAAGCCCTCTCCAACGCAAACGGGAACACCACCACGAGGAGCTGGCCGAAGAAATTGGCGTCACCGAGGGGCCCGGCGATGCGGACCCCGACCACCTCCTCATCCGCCACTTCGGTCACGACCTGGGAGAAGCCCTCGAGCAGGCCGGGTATGTCCCCAGTCGCGCTGCGAATGATGCCCAACAGCGCCAGAAGTGACGTGCCGACGATCAGCGTCCAAACCACCCGTCGCAGGTCATCCAGGTCCCGGATCAGAACCACCATGAGCACGGCGACCAGCCCGTTCTTCACCAGATCGACGGTCCACTCGAATGCCAGAGCCTGATCATCGGCGGTGATGCCTGAGATTGACATCACGGCCACCAGCGCGGCAAAGGCAACGGCCAGCCCGATCCAGCCCCGGCGATCCTCGTCGAGGACCCACTTCCGCGTCGCCAGCGCCCCGATCGCAAAAAGCGTGTATGGCACGGCGAACCCGGGCAAACCGAAGAAATCGGTGCCGATGTCGGAGAGGTTGAAGAGGACGAGGACCACGAACCCGATGGCGAGCAATTGGGGGTATCGCAGAGCGAGCAGCATCGACAGCCCGACAGCAGCGCCCAGCGCCGGCCATATGGCGTGGCCCGGCGCGTAGTAGACAACGGCGATGAGGACCAGGACGACCGCCACAGGCAATCTGGCGTCGGGCCAAGGCCCTGACCTTCGGCGCGCAGAGATGATGGCCCTGCCTTCCATCCAATCACGCAGGGCCGCCTTCAGCGTCCCGGCTATCGCCTTCACCCCCCGGTACTCGACGAGGGCGCCACCCACCATCACCGCGACCGCGAGAAACCCGATCGCCATGGTCACCAGTGGCTGGATTGCGGTCAGGTCATTCGTTGCCGAAGGGAAGGACGGGGCCCGTACCTCCAGGGCGAGGTACGGAATGGAGTCTTCGACCAAACCCGATGCTTGTCGTCCGATCTCTTCGGCCACATCGACCACTTCGAGCCCGGGCCCAGACACCTCGACCGTCGCCATCAATGCGTCACCGGGGGTGGTGACCGTCACTTCGAACTCGTCGGCCTCCTCGCTGTCGATCCCCACGTTCCCCATCGCCCGAAGGTGGAGATCCGGGCTGCTCAGCACCTGGACCAACATCCCGACTGCGTCGCTGGTGTCCGCGGACTCGAGACGATCGACGGCGTCGTCGACGACCAACGGCGCGTCGAGGGTGAGGAAAAAAGACGAGCTTGCCCGGTAGGTCGGGTGGCCGGATACGTTGAAGGCGACCATCGCGGTGAGGGCGACGGCAACCGCACCCACGGTCAAGGACACCCATCCTCGGTTTGAGGTCTTCTGATCGGTCATGGCTCGTGATTCGGCTCGGGGGCGGTCGACGCGGTCGGGACGGTGGCCGACACTCCCCCGGCCCGGTGCCTCAAACTCGAAATACCCCTATTACCCTCCTGAGTCCGAGAATCTACTCCGCATCGCGTCCCTAAAACCCCACGATTTCCAATGAAGAAGTACCTGGTAGAGGTCTCGGGTAGGTACCGATATCTGCTTCGGCTGGTACCTTGGGCGGATCAGCCACCACTCGACCATCCGCAACGATCAAGCAGGTGAACGATGACCGGGAAGGAGTCGAATACCGGGAAGGAGTCGAATACCGAGCCTACAGCCATGCGACCGATCCTCGACCGTTGGCGGGTGATCGCCGTCCTGGC
>JBOGEU010000577.1:0-3378 GCA_050741995.1 Acidimicrobiia bacterium
GCGTGGACCATGATGTTGTCCCCGGGGGCGCAGGAGACCGTCACCGCGGAGCCGCCGATGCGCCTCCCTTCCTGGATGGGCTTGATTCCGGGGTCGAGGAGGGCGGTCCCCCCGGCCTCGTGAACGGTGGCCACCCCGGCCTCGCCCAACCCGGCGACGATGTCCGGGTCGACCCGGGCCACCTTGCGCACCACGACGCCGTCACCCATCTCAGGCGAGCTCACTGGCCACCTGGGGATAGACCCGCTGGTAGGCCTCGGCTTTGACGTCGGTCATCAGCCCGAGGTTCGGGCCCGAGCTCCGCTTGGCCTGCACCCCTCGTCGGGTCGCCACATCCGTGTAGTAGTCCCAGAGGTGCTCCTGGCCCTCCATGCATCGCATCGCCTCCAGCTTCCGATCCCAAACCTCGCTGATGTCGAGGAGGACGTCGGGCATGAATCCCGAGTATTCGGTTTGGTGGGGCTCGAAGAGGAACACCGGTGGTGCCCCGATGACCTCGCTGCCAGGGTCGTAGCCGGCCGCCTGGGCGAGGATACGGGATTGGGTTGCGATCGAGTGCGCCGTCTCGTGGTCGCGATTCCACGGGTCGCGCTCGGTGTGGGTGATGACGATGCCGGGGCGGACCTCCCGAAACACTTTCACCAGCCGGTCGAGGACCTCAGGAGTCTGCACCAGGGGATAGTCGTCGGCGTCGAATGCGAGCAGGTCGGCGCCGAGGACCTTGGCGGCCGCCTCGGCTTCGGCATGCCGTGCCTTCTTCACCTGCTCAAGGCCCATGCCCTGGCGCCAATATCGCGCCGACTCCCCGCGCTCCCCATAGGCGAGGCAGACCACGGTGGCAGCGTTGCCCCGCGAGGCATGGAGGGCGATGGCGCCTCCGGCTCTCCAGACGAAGTCCCCGACGTGGGCGCTGATCACCAGAAGCGATTCCTGACTCATCACGACAACCCTATCTGGGGCCCTGGTCGCTATCTTCGCCGACGAGGCACCCGATAACCCGATGACTTCCACTCTCCCAGGCATTCGCTGCATGTTGATGCGGGGCGGCACCTCGAAAGGGGCCTTCTTCGTCGCCGACGACCTCCCATCCACCGACGGCGAGCGCGATGACCTGCTGCTTCGCGTCATGGGCTCTCCTGACCCGAGGCAGATCGACGGTGTCGGAGGAGCTCACCCCCTCACCACGAAGGTGGCGGTGGTGGCTCCGTCCGATCGTGATGACATCGACCTCGAGTACCTGTTCCTCCAGGTGTCGGTGGATCGACCTGAGGTCACCGACAGGCAGAACTGCGGGAACATGTTGGCTGCGGTGGGCCCTTTCGCAATGGAAAGAGGGCTGATCGAGCCGGCCGATGGGCGGGCCTCGGTGCGGATCCTGATGAGGAACACCGGGGGAATCGCGGTGGCCAGCTTTCCGGTCGAAGACGGTGTCCCCGTCTACGCCGGGGACACCGAGATCGCGGGCGTTCCCGGGGCAGCCGCGGAGATCTTGATCGAGTTCGAGGACATCGCCGGCTCCAGCACGGGAGCTCTCCTCCCCACCGGACGGGTGGCCGACCAGGTCGAGGGAATCGAGGTCACCATGATCGACAACGGGATGCCGGTGGTCGTGCTCCGGGCATCCGATGTCGGGGTCACCGGTTATGAGAGCTGTGCGGATCTGGAGGCCAATGAGGGCTTGCGGAAGATCCTCGAGGAGATTCGCCTGCTTTGCGGGCCGACGATGAACCTGGGTGACGTGACCCGGGCCACCGTGCCCAAGGTGACTCTCGTCTCGCCGCCACGAGCGGGAGGCGCCATCTCGACGAGGACCTTCATCCCGCATCGCTGCCATCAGGCCATCGGCGTCCTGGGGGCGGTCAGCGTCGCCACCGCCTGTCTCCTCCCAGGATCCCCCGCCGCTGGATTCGCCCGTCTGCAACCGGGCTCGGATGTGATCAGAATCGAGCATCCCACGGGCACATTCGACGCCGCTGTCCAACTCGACGAGGGGTCGGGGATCAAAGTGCGCAGCGCCGGGATCATCCGAACGGCACGCAAGCTGATGGACGGGATCGTCTTCCCGCGGGCGTATTGACCACGGCAAGGACGGCCCAGTTCTGGCCGTCCCCGGAATCGTCGGGGGATTAGGGTCATCAGGACCACGTGCTGTGACTTTCATTTGCCTGGCCCAACCGGGCAATGGCGCCACCGACGTGTTCGATGAGGAGGAAAGAAGGATGAGGAAGATTCGCTCGAGCGTGAGATTGCTCGTGTTGATCGCCGTCATGGCCCTGATCGGGGCGGCCTGCGACGCCGATGGAGCGAGCGACACCACTGAGGCGCCCGGCACCACAGAGCCGGCGCCGAGCAGCACGACGGCTCCGGAGACGACGGAGGCGCCGACGGAGACGACTGCGGCCCCGTCCGGTGAGCCGATCAGGATCGGGATGCTGTCCGAACTGACCGGGTTCACTCCCTGGGCTGTCCAGGCCCGGGACGGGATGCTCCTCGCCGCCGAGGAGATCAATGCTGCGGGAGGCGTCGACGGCCGCATGATCGAGATCGTCGAGCAAGACTCGGAGAACGACGCCGATGCCGGTGTCACCGGGTTCGAACGGCTGGTCGAGGACGGTGTGCTCGCGATTGGCGGCATCATCTCCAGCACAGTCGGCGCCGCGGTCTCACCAGTCGCCGAGGAGCTGGAGATGCCGACGTTCCTGGTCAAGTCGGGGACCGAGGCCGCTCTCACCGCTGACAGCCGATACATGTTCCGGACCTGTCTTCCCGCCGCCCCCATGGATGCGGGCCCGGTGCTTCAGTACGCCCAGGAGCAGGGCTTGACCAACGTCGGGGTCATCGTCGCCGACTATGCCTGGGGTCAGGCATTCGCCTCGGCGGTGGAGGCCACATTCGAGGGCTCCGGTGTCGACTACGGCGAGATCCAGGTGGCGCCGGTTCCCCCCGACACCGATTTCACGCCATTTGTCCGCAATATGGCCGACGCCGGTGCCCAGATGGTGGTAGCCACCGGCCACCCGCCAGGGAACTCGGCGATCCTCGGGCTGTCCGCAGACCTGATCGGGGACGTGCCGGTCACCGGTGCCTGGGTCCCTCCTGCCCTGGCGGTCGGGCAACAGCCGGACGTCGCCATCGGCCGGTCCGCCGACTTCGCTTGCGCCGACTACAGCAGCGACGCCTACGCCGCTCTGGCCGAGCGCTACTTCGCATTCTCCGAGAATTCGTTCATGTCGGACGACGCGGTCGCCGGGCACGGGATCGTGACCATGGTGGCCCAGGCGGTCGGTGAGGTGGGTGACGACCCGGTGGCGATTGCCGAGTACATGCACCAGAACTCGTTCGACCTCGAGGGCTATGCCCATACTCTGAGCTGGACCG
>JBOGEU010000578.1:0-14658 GCA_050741995.1 Acidimicrobiia bacterium
CGTATGGACTAGTCACTTTCGGCCCCGGTAATCGCCACTCGCCCCCCACCTATTCGTCGGCGATCTGCCGACAAGGCGAGCATCACGGGTGCCACAATGCGGATCACGATCCAAAGGAGGACAGTCAGTGACCACCCCCCCCGAGTTCCCCGCGGAACAACCGACAGCGACACCCGCCAACCTCGCCTCATGGGGAACGCGTGTCATCGGGTATCTAATCGATATCGCCCCGGCCCTGATCCTCCAGGCGCTGGTTTACAGCAGCACGGCATTGAGCGCTCTGATCGGAATCGCCACCTTCCTCTACGGCTATGTGTATCTCGGGTACCTCGACGGTCTGACCGGCCAGACCCCGGGGAAGGCGATCATGGGCACACGGGTGGTCAATGTCCAGGGACAGGTGATCGGGACCGGATCCGGCATCGCCCGGAAGTTCGCCCACATCATCGACTCCATCGTCTGTCTTCTGGGCTGGTTCCTTCCCTTGGTCGATGCCAAGCGTCAGACCATCGCCGACAAGGTGATGAGCACCTATGTGGTCGAGGGTGTGGAAAAGAAGCCATTTGCCGTCGCCCTCTGGTTGCCGCCCAAGAGCTGATCCGGGCGGCGAAGGGTCCTGAGGACCACAGACGGCCTTGCAAGGAGGTCCCGGATGGGCGCCGCAGACGAAATCCTCTCTCAGATCCCGCTCAGTCAACTCGCCGACCAGCTCGGGCTCGACGAGGCAAGCACCGAGCAAGGCGGTTCGTCAGGCGGTGCCTGCCCTTTTGGGAGGCATGAAGGCCAACGCCGAGGATCCAATGGGGGCCGCCTCGCTGCAACAGGCCTTCGGGCAGCACGCAGGTGATCCATTCGAGGGTCTCGATCTGAGCCGGGTCGACAAGGCCGATGGCGAGAAGATCGTCGACCACGTCTTCGGCGACAACCGCCAGGAGGTGGTCAAGCGGCTCGGTGGGCAGGCCCTGCCAGGTGGCATCATTGGCAAGCTGCTTCCGATCCTGGCGCCGCTGATCATGAGCTGGCTTGCCGGGAAGATGACCGGGGGCCCGCAGCCCAAATCGGCGCCTGCAGGTGGAGGAGGCGGGGGCGGTCTCGACGACCTGTTAGGCGGTGGTGGGATGGGCGATCTGCTCGGTGGCCTTCTCGGAGGAGGCGACGACGGCGACGATATCGGCGATCTGCTCGGTGGGTTGCTCGGTGGAGGGACGAAACGCTGACATCTAAGCGGTGAGCCCCTCGAGGTCGGTGAGGATCTTTGCGATCCGGCCGGTGCAGGTTTCCAACTCCGCCGGCGGCACCAGTCGAACCAGGACGTCGGCGGCGTCTCGCAACGCCGCTCCCGCTGCCGACCCCCTGCCGACGCCGACCACCGGTCTGCCGTGGTCGCCGCCGGGGACGACCTCGGGGTCGAGGGGGATCGAGGCGATCAGTGGGACTCCGAGATCGTCGGCCAACTCGGCTCCGCCTCCGTGCCCGAAGACGTCATGGACACGTCCGCAGTCGCAGGCGAGACCGGCCATGTTCTCGATCACACCCACGATCGGCATGTGCGACCTCCGAGCCATGTCGGCGACCCGGATCGCCACCTTCTGTGCTGCGCGTTGCGGCGTGGTGACCACCACCATCTCCGCCTGGGGCAACATCCGGGTCAGGGCCATCTGGATGTCGCCGGTCCCCGGGGGCAAATCGATGATGAGGTAGTCGAGTGGCCCCCACTCGACCTGCTTCAAGAACTGCTCGAGCGCCTTGGAGAGCATGAGGCCGCGCCACATGAGGGCTGTCTCCTCGGACTCGATGATCAGCCCGGTGGAGACCAGCTTCACCCCCTGGGCCTCCACGGGGATGATGAGCTTGGTGTCGTTGTCCGCCTCCAGTCGCTCCTCGACGCCCAGCATGCGTGGCGTGGAGAAACCCCAGATGTCGGCATCGAGCAATCCGACCCGGAGCCCCGATGCCGCCATGGCCACGGCGACGTTCACCGAGATCGAGGACTTGCCAACCCCACCCTTTCCCGAGCCGACGGCGATCACCCTCGTCGTCGGGGCAACCTGGGTCGGCTCCGCGCCTTCCCTGGCCTTTGCCCTGGCGACGGACATCAGGCCCGCCCTTTGCTTCTTGGTCATGGCCGTGGTCCGGATGTTCACCTCTTCGACACCAGGCATCGCCTGGACCCGGCGTCGGGTGTCGTTCTCGATCTGATTGCGCAGCGGGCACTCGGCAACGGTGAGGGCGATCCCCACGTCCACCCTGGATCCAGCGACGGACACGTCGGTGACCATCCCCAACTCGACGATGTTGCCCCCCAACTCCGGGTCGCGGACACCTTCGAGGGCCTTGATGACGTTGTCACGGGTGATCATTGCCCTGCCAATGGTAATTTCCACTATGCCTGTAGTGGGAATGGCCCTAGGTTGACATGTGGTTATCATTGGTGAGTCAGGCGACCAGGTTCAGGAATGACACAGATCCTCAGCATCAAATCCAACAAACCGGAGAAGACGGTCAACGTGACCGATTTCGCCGCCGAGAAGATCGGGCAACTGATCGCGGCCGAGGGCGATCCGGGGCTCGCGCTCCGCATGGCGGTCCGACCGGGCGGCTGCAGCGGCTTTTCCTACGAGATGTACTTCGACAGCCAGATCGACGAGACCGACATCGTCGAAGAGTTCGGCGATATCAAGGTGGTCGTCGACCCGCAGAGCGCCGAGATGGTTAAGGGCTCGACCCTGGACTACAAGGACGGGCTCATGGGCGCCGGGTTCGCCATCGAGAACCCCAACGTCAGCCGCACCTGCGGCTGCGGCAACTCGTTCTCCTAACCCGCACCCGATCCCCGATTCGGTGCTTGCCCAAGGGCGCGGCGTCGTCTCCGGTTACCTCAGCCGCCATGGTTACCCTCGCTGATAGCCGACCAGGAGCTCAGAATTGCCCAAGACCGTCCCATCGACACCCTCCGCCCCCCAGGCGATGGGCCCCTATTCGTTTGCTGCCGAGGCCGGGGGGTTGGTGTTTCTGAGCGGACAGGTCGCCCTCGACCCGGCGACCGGGGAACGTCTCCCGGACGATGTCGAGATCCAGGCGCGTCAGGTCATGGACAATATCGGTGCCATCCTGAGTGACCTCGAGCTCTCGTACGAGAGCATCGTGAAGACGACGATATTTCTTGCAGACATGGCCGATTACCCGAAGGTCAACGGGGTATACGGCTCGTATTTCGGGACCGAGCCGCCGGCCCGCTCCGCCATCCAGGCGGGTGGCCTGCCCGGTGGCTTTCTCGTCGAGATAGAGGTGGTTGCAGCCCGATGAACAGGACAGAGACCTTCGAGGCCCTTGGGCTCGCCGATCACAACAGCGGGGTGTTCGGCGGTGCGTGGCTGGAGGCTTCCGGTGAGCAGATCGATGTCACCAACCCGACGACCGGCGAGACGCTGGCCACGGTGACGATGAGCTCGGCCGACGACTACGACCGTGTCGTCGCAAACTCGGTCGAGACGTTCGAGAGGTGGCGCCTGCTCCCAGCCCCCAAGCGCGGCCAGTTCGTCCGCAGGTTCGGCGACGCGCTCCGTGAGAAGATCGAGCCGCTTGGCGCCCTGGTCACTCTCGAGATGGGGAAGATCCTCCCCGAGGGCATCGGTGAGGTGCAGGAGATGGTCGACATCTGCGACTTCGCCGTCGGATTGTCCCGTCAGCTCTATGGCAACACGATGGCCTCGGAGCGCCCCAACCATCGCATGTACGAGCACTGGCACCCGCTGGGCCCGGTCGGTGTGATCTCCGCGTTCAACTTTCCGGTGGCGGTCTGGTCCTGGAACTCGGCGCTGGCCGCCGTGTGTGGCGACACCGTGGTGTGGAAACCGTCCGAGCGCACACCGCTCACCGCCATCGCGGTGACCAAGATCGCCGAGGAGGTGATGGAGGGCAGCGGTTTCGAAGGCGTGTTCAACCTGGTGGTCGGTGACGGGGCAACCGTCGGCACTCGGATGAGCCAGGACACCAGATTGCCCCTGATATCCGCCACCGGCTCATGCCGGATGGGGCGGATCCTCGGGCCCGCGGTCGCCCAGCGGATGGGACGAGCCCTTCTCGAGCTCGGCGGCAACAACGCGGTGATCGTCATGGACGACGCCGACCTCGATCTCGCGGTGCGGGCAACATTGTTCTCGGCTGTCGGGACCGCAGGTCAGCGATGCACGAGTCTTCGCCGCCTGCTCGTGCACAGGGCCGTGGCCGACAAGATGGTGAGCCGGCTGACCGAGGCCTACAAACAGGTCAAGATCGGTGACCCTCTGGAGGATGGCACCCTGATGGGGCCCCTGGTCGGGGAGGGCGCCGTCGAACAGATGATGAGCGCACTCGACATCGCCCGGGAGCAGGGAGCGCAGATCGTGACCGGGGGCAACCGTGTCGACCGACCCGGCTACTTCGTCGAGCCCACCATCGCCCTGGTTCCCAAAGAGGCGTCGATCACCCAGGACGAGACGTTTGCCCCGATCCTCTGGGTCATCGAGTTCGACACGCTGGAGGAGGCGATCGAGATCCAGAACGGCGTTACCCAAGGACTCTCTTCGGCCATCTTCACCGAGTCGCTGAAGAGTGCCGAGAAGTTCCTCAGCGCCGGCGGCTCGGACTGTGGCATCGCCAACGTGAACATCGGGACCTCGGGGGCCGAGATCGGCGGCGCATTCGGAGGGGAGAAGGAGACCGGTGGGGGTCGAGAGGCGGGATCCGACGCATGGAAGTCCTATATGCGCCGCCAGACCACGACGATCAATTGGGGAGACGACCTGCCCTTGGCTCAGGGCATCGAGTTCGGCTGACGATGAACGCGGTCGATTGGGACGAGCGGTATCGGGCGACCGACTCGCTGTGGTCGGCGACCCCGAACCTGTTCGTTGAAGACCGGCTCCGTCATGCCCCGCCGGACCGCGGGCTCGACCTCGCCGCCGGCGAAGGGCGGAATGCGAGCTGGCTGGCCTCGATCGGCTGGCAGATGACGGCGGTCGATTTCTCCGAAGTCGCCGTCAAGCGTGGGGTTGAGCGGGCCCCGGAGGTCGAGTTCATCGTTGCCGACGTGCTCGAATGGGAGCCCGATTCCGGCTTCGACCTCATCGTGATCTCCTACCTCCAGCTTTTGCCATCCGAGCTCGAGAAGACAGTGCGACGGGCCCGCGAGTGGTTGGAGCCAGGCGGCGAGATGTTCATGATCGGGCACGACGTGAGCAACATCGCCGATGGCTGGGGAGGGCCCCAGGACCCCGAGATCCTGTGGGATGTGCCGGTCATGCTCGACTGGCTCGAGGGGATGAGGATCGTCGAGGCCGAGGTGGTCCGCCGCCCGGTGGAGACCGAGGACGGCCGGTACGCCCGTGACGCCCTGGTCAGGGCGCGGTCGCTGTCCCGGCAGTCAGCCTGAACTCGAAGCATCCTCGCTCGTCGGCGAGGCCGCACAACCGGTAGACGTCGGGGGCGGCGTCGGCGGGAAGGGTCACCACGTACTCCGCCTCGGGGACCTGCTCGCATGGCGGGCTCGATGACGGGGGGCTATGCCAGTCGCCGTCGGCGATGTCCGTTTCCGTGTAGGCCTGGCCGCCGATCGCCCAACCGAACAGCCCCCACCTCTCGAGCTGGAGACAGACTCCTCCCAGCCTGCTGACGACCCCGCTCGACTCTGCGACCGGACGGGGGCCGGTTGAGGTCATGAGGACGATCGCGGCGACGGCCAGGACCCCGAGTCCGATGAGCCGCCCACGCTTCAAGAGAGGGCGGCGTTCGACGTCACACCCGATCCAATGCCGCCTCGAGGTCGGCGATCAGGTCTTCGGGGTCTTCGAGGCCCACGGAGAGACGGACCAGGCCGTCGGTGATGCCCGCTGCCAGTCGCTCCTCGGGCGGCATCGCGGCGTGGGTCATCGTGACCGGGTGAGTGATCAGGGACTCGACTGCGCCCAGGTTCTCGGCGAGACTCCACAGCTCGACCGCGTCCATCAGCTTCTTGCCGGTCTCGACGCCCCCACTCACCTCGAAACAGACCATCGCGCCGAAGCCGGTCGACTGCCGCCGGGACAGCTCGTGCTGGGGATGATCCGCGAGCCCGGGATAGGTCACGTACTCGATCCTGGGATGCCCCTGGAGCCACTCGGCGATGGCCAGGGCGTTGGCCGACTGGCGGTCCATGCGCTCGCTCAGGGTCTTCACCCCCTGCAGGGTCAAGAAGGCAACCATTGGCGACATCACCAGCCCGGCCGAGAGCCGGGCGAAGGCAACCCTCTCCTGGAGCTCCTCGCGGTTGACGACCACAGCCCCACCAAGTGTCGCGTTGTGGCCGTCGAGGAACTTGGTGGTGGAGTGGATGACGATGTCGGCGCCGAGCTCGAAAGGTCTCTGGAAGTAGGGGGTGAGAAATGTGTTGTCGGTGACGTGAAGTGCCCCGGCATCCCCTGCCAACTGCGACACCGCAGCGAGATCAGTGACCTTCAGCGTCGGGTTGGCCGGGGTCTCGGTGAAGACGAGCCTGGTCTCGGGTCTCATCGCCACCTTCATGGCATCGAGATCGGCGGCGTCGGTGAAGCTGACATCGACCCCGAACTTGGTCAAGAATTGGGCGGCGAAGCGATAGGTCCCCCCGTAGACCACATCGGCGATGACCACATGGTCGCCTGCCTGGAGCAGACCGAGGAACACCGCGACCGTCGCCGCCATCCCGGATGCGTACGCAGTGGTGTCATGACCGCCTTCGAGGGCGGTCAGCTTCTCTTCCAGGGCACGGACGGTCGGGTTGCCGCCCCGACTGTAGGAGTACCCCTTGGCCATGTATTCGTCCACCGAGTCCTGGACGAAGGTGGTCGACTGGTAGATCGGGGTGAGGATCGCCCCGGTGGTCGGGTCGGGGCTGACCCCGGCGTGGACTTGTTTCGTGCGAAAACCCATAGCCGCCAATTGTGGTCGCTCCCGGGGAGTTGTGTGTCACCCGAAGCGGTAGCCGACGGAGCGGACGGTGGCGATCCACGAGGCACGCTTCTCACCGAGCTTGGAGCGAAGACGTCGGATGTGGACGTCGACGGTGCGAGCCCCTCCGTAATAGTCGTAGCCCCAGACCTTGGACAGGAGCTGTTCCCGGGACCAGACCCGCACCGGGTTCTCGACGAGGAAGCGGAGCAATTCGTACTCCATGAAGGTGAGATCGAGCGGGACCGACGCCAGAGTCGCCTGATAGGTGAGAGGGTTCAGCTCGAGGTCCTTGAAGACCACCAGGTCTTCGGTCGAGGATTCGGCCGACAGGCGCTGAAGCCTGAGCCTGAGCTCGAGCGGGTCGAGCGGCATGATGACGAAGTCGGCGATCCCGGCCGTGCTCTCGATCAGAGCGAGCTGGTCGATGGAGACGACCAGCACCACGGGGAGGCCGATGGCCTCGGCGATCCGGCTCACCTCCCGGAGCCGGCGCATCGGCTGGTCCTCGAGCTCGACGACGAGGATGTCGGCATCGTTGATGGCGCGGTCCTCGGGCCCCAGCTCACCCGCCTCGACGTGGGTGGCCCCGGCCAGCACCAGCCCATCGAGGATGCTCTCGGAGCAGGTCGTGGGATGAACGGCGACGATCACAGGACCGGCAGATAGCTTTCCAGCTCGAATCGTGAGACGTGGTGCTGGAACCGGTCCCATTCGCCGCGCTTGTTGCGGAGGAACCAGTCGAAGAGGTGCTCACCAAGCGCCTCGGCCACCAGCTCCGACTTTTCCATCAAGTCGAGAGCCTCGGAAAGGGTCTCCGGAAGACGCTTCGCTCCGGCCGCAGCCCGCTCGGCGGGAGTCATCAGGTGGACGTTCGCCGATATCTCCGGGGGCAGCTCGTACCCCTCCCGGATCCCGGCGAGACCGGCGGCGAGGATCACCGATAGTGTGAGGTAGGGGTTGCAGGCGGCGTCGGCCGCCCGGTACTCGACCCGGACGCTCGACGGCTTGTTCTTCTTCACGGTCGGGACCCGCACCAGCGCCGATTGATTGTTGCGGGCCCAGGAGATGTAGATCGGGGCGTCGTAGCCACCCACCAGTCGTTTGTAGGAGTTGACCCACTGGTTGGTGACCGCCGTCATCTCGGCCGCATGACGGAGAATGCCGGCGATGAATGCCTGGCCGATCTTGGAGAGGCCGCCCGGTGTGCCCGACTCGTGGAAGGCGTTGACGTCGTCCTCGAACAGGGAGAGGTGGAGGTGCATGCCAGAGCCGTCGTGGTTCTCGAGGGGCTTTGGCATGAAGGTGGCGTAGATCCCGTGTTTCAACGCCACCTCTTTGACCGTGATCCGCGAGGTCATGATCGTGTCGGCCATGGTCAAAGCGTCTGTGTAGCGGGCGATGATCTCGTGCTGGCTGGGGGCCACCTCGTGATGGGAGTGCTCGATGGGGATTCCCATCTGCTCCAGGGCGTTGATGGTGTCGCGCCGATAGTCCTGGGCGACGTCGAGGGGGGTGAGGTCGAAATAGCCCCCGTGATCGAGGACTTCGGGATCGGGCCCGGAGTCCTTGAAGTAGAAGAACTCGAGCTCGGGAGCAGCGTAGAAGGTGTACCCCATCTCCGAGGCTCGCCCCAGGTTGCGCTTCAGCACGATTCGTGGGTCACCGGGGAAAGGCTCGCCGTCGGGGGTGGCGATGTCGCAGAACATCCGGGCCACCTGTTGCTCGGTGCGCCAGGGGAGGACACCGAAAGTCGACGGGTCGGGCTGGGCCAGCATGTCGGCTTCCTGGACCCGGGCGTAGCCGTCGATGGCCGACCCGTCGAAGGTCATCCCCTCCTCGAAGGCGACTTCGAGCTCGGCTGGGCTGATCGAAACCGATTTGAGGAAGCCCTGGACGTCGGTGAACCAGAGTCGGATGAAACGGATGCCGCGCTCCTCAACGGTGCGAAGCACGTACTCGGCCTGCTTGTTCATCTCGTGATTCCCGGTTGGTGTGTCCTCCACATTATGGGGCGCCGGCGCCGGGAATGGAATCGTCGACCGGGCTCGCCGTGCCCAGGGCGAGGCGAACGCCGATCATCGATGCCAAGGCGGCTACGCCGACGATGACGCCGAGAGCTGTCGGCAAACCCCACGCCGCGGCCCCGGCGCCGATCAAAGCGGGCGCTACGAGGAAGCCGAGTCGGGTTCCGACGGTCAAGGCGGCCAGGCCCGAGCCTTCGCCGAAAGACCGGTGCGACCCCGCCAGCTTGTACAGGACGGGAACCGCGACCGAGATCCCGAGCCCCCAGAGGCCAAAGCCGGCGAGTGCCGTGATCGTGGTGTTGCTGGCCACTACCAGCACCATCGCCAGCAGTGACAGCGTAACCCCTGTGAACAAGGTGGGGAGCGAGCCGAAGCGGTCGACCAAGTGATCACCCCCGAGTCGCCCGGCGAGCATGCCCGCGGTGAACAGGATCACCCCGGTCCCGGAGACGGCGGAGCCGGAACCGACGATGTCGAGCAGGTAGATGGCGCTCCAATCGAACGGGGCGCCTTCGACGAAGACGAGTGTGCCGCCTGCCACCATGAGGCCAACGGCGAGAGCCCCCGATCGGGCACCGATCCGAGCCCTTGGCGTCGCGTCGGGCACGAGACGACCCGCACCGATCACCGCGGCCAGGCCTACCACCGCCACCAGCACAAGCTGTGGGCCGAGGTCGAGGCCGATGAGGACCGCCAGCGCGCTCGCCGCGGAGCCGACCAGGGTGCCGAGGCTCCACAACCCGTGGAGCCGGTTCATGATCGACCGTCCCACTCTCTCTTCCACCCTGATCCCCACCGCGTTCATCCCGACGTCGGAAGGCGAGTCGGCCAGCCCCAACAGGGCGAGGACCACCGCCAGGTATGCCGCGGTCGGGGCCACGGACACGAGGGGGAGGATCAGGTAGAGGACACCGGCCGAGACGAGCGCCGCCCGGCGGGCGCCCCAGCGGGTGACGACGACACCGCTGAGGGAGGAGCCGATCAAGGAGCCAACTCCACCCACGGCGAGGGTGAAACCGAGAACTCTCAGGTCGAGCCCGAGCCGATCCCTGATCTCGGGAAGGCGCGGGAGCCAACTACCGACGACGACCCCATTGGCGAAGAACAGGGTCGCCACACCGATGACGGCTCGCGTGTGATTGACCAGACCGGGCCTCGTCAGGGCTCAGCCCGCCCTGCGACGGGCAGCCAGCCACTTTCGTCTCAGCGACTTGCGCTCCTCTTCGGTGGTGCCTCCCCAGATCCCGGCCCTTTGGTTGGTCTCGAGCGCATACTCGAGACACTCCTCTGCGACCGGGCAGGTCATGCAGATCTCCCGTGCCCGCGTGACTCTGACCTCGTCCAGGTCGCCGACCGGGAAGAAGAGGGCGTGGTTGTGACCGGCGCAGGCAGCCCGATTTCGCCAATCGGCGGCGAGCTCGGTGGTCAGTTGCGATGGGCCAACAGTCACCACCCGAGTTTGGTGTCATCTCAACCGTTTGCCAAGGCGAGGGCTCTCGGGGCCCCGGGCTCACATGTCGTCCCGAACGCCCTCACCCTCGCCATGCTCGCCATCTGAGACGTTGTCGTCCGTGTGGTCCTTGCGCTCGTGAGCGCCGATTCCCGATGCAGTGTCTGCCTGTCCCTCCTCGGCGATCCGGGACCCGGCGGCGCCGGCAGCGCCCCCGCCGACCTCGGCGTACGAGTCATCCTCGTCAAATCGATCATCCACCACGACTTCGGCCTCACGGGTCCGGTTGAAGGCAACGATGAGGAGGCCGAGCAGCGCCAGGACGCCGACGCCGGCTGCGATCTGAGCGATGAGAGTGCCGAGAGGGTCGGCGGTCAATCGGACGAAGCCGAAACCGTCGCATGCCCCGCCATCGCCCTCGATCTGCCCGCCGACGAGGAACACACCCCGGAGCTCGACACCGGTGAAATCGGTCACCTCTTCGACGTAGCTGGAGACATCGGTCACCTCACCGCTGTTCTCCTGGTTGCCCTCGGTGTTGGGATCGGGCTCGTCGTTGCCGGCCACCGGCACCGAGAACCCGCCGACGTCGACGTATATCTCCCATACATTGTCCATGATCGGCCCCGGGGAGGTGGCAACCCAGGAGAGACTGCCTTCCGGGTCGATGTCGAAGGGGTCGCGACGGCTGCTGTCGGTGACCTGCGTGGTGTCGACATCCGAGGTGGCCTCAACCGCGCAGCCGCCGTTCAGCTCGCCGTTCTCGTTGACCGCGGTGAGACCGGTGGCTCCAAAGGCAAGAAGCGCCACAGCCAGTATCAGGGGCAGGATGCTCGAGAACGCACTGACCTTTTCCCGCCCGGCACCCCCGATCAGGATTCCGGCCAGGCCGAACAGTCCGGCCGAGCCGAACAGCAGCAGACGATCCAACGGCCAGATCCCGGCCTGTTGCAACACGACGGCCACCGCGATCCCGAGAATCAGCCCCAGGAAGAAGCCGCTCCAAGGTCTCGCCCCTTTCTTCACCCTCATGGTCTCAACGGCCGGCTCGTCGTTACTCATTGGAATCCTCCTGTATCTTGAAATCTACGCCGATAGAAGTGGTGATTGGCGACAAGCCACCCCCCCTTCCGCCACAACCGGGATAGCCTTTTGTCATGCCTCGTATCCGTGCCACCTCGATCGACGAGCACAAGTCCCTCACCAGGAGGGCCCTGCTCGACTCGGCCAAGGAGTTGATCGCCGCCGCCGGGACGGCCGAGATCCCTCTCGGTGAGATCGCCCTCGCCGCCGGTATCGGCCGCACGACCCTCTACGACTACTTCACCGATCGGGACGACCTGATCGCCACCCTGGTCGAGGACGAGCTGCCCGGTGTGATCGACGAGCTCATCGCCACCAGATCGCGCTCCGGAACGGCTGGCGAGAGACTGGCCGAACTGGCGGCGCACACGGTCGAGTTCGTGGTGAACGACCCGGTCCTCGGCCTCATCCTCCACCGTGAGGTGGGGCGGATGGGCCTCGAGGCACAGCAGCGGATCCGCGCCGCACACTCCAACCTGGCCGACGCGATGGTCGGCCTCTACTTCGAAGGGGTCGAGCGCTCCGAGTTCCGGTCGATGCCGGCGGAGCTTGCCGGGCGGCTCATCCAGGACACGATCATGTCCGCCGCCAAATCGGTGATCTCTGCTCCGGACCCACACCAGCGGATCGAAACGGTCACCCGGCATCTCCGCATGTTCCTCATCGGGGGTCTCGGCGCGGACATCGAGCACATGGTGGACCGGTGATGACTCTCGCCCGCGATCCAAACGAGTGGTTCGATCCGGAGCACTTTCTCAACCGTGAGCTCTCTTGGCTCGAGTTCAACCGGCGGGTCATGTTCCTCGCTTCGAGACAGGACTTCCCGCTGTTGGAGAAGGTCAGGTTCCTCGCCATCTGGGCCTCGAACCTCGATGAGTTCTTCCAGGTGCGAGTCGCCGGGCTCAAGGAGCAGGTGGCTCATGGCTTGGGTTTGACCCCACCGGATGGGATGAGCCCGACCCAGCAATTGGCGGCGATCCGACGCGAAGTCGACCTGCAGTACGAATCGATCTCAAAGCAGTTCCTCTCCGAAGTGGCTTCGGCGCTGGCCAGCGAGGGCATCGTGTTCAGTGACTACTCGACACTGGATCCCGAGGACCGTGAGTACCTGGATCATCAGTTCCGCGAGCTGGTGTACCCGGTGCTGACCCCACTCGCCGTCGACCCCTCGCACCCCTTCCCGTACATATCGAACCTATCACTGAACATGGCCGTTTTCGTGCGCAACCCGGAGACGGGTTTGGCCAAGTTCGCCAGGGTGAAGGTGCCGCCGATCCTTCCCAGGTTCGTGGTTCTGCCCGACCTGGAGCGCTTCGTGCCGCTGGAGCAGGTGATCGCAGCGCATCTCGATGCGTTGTTCCCGGGCATGGAGGTCCTGAGCCACCACGTTTTCCGGGTCACCCGCAACGCCGACTTCGAGGTCGAGGAAGACGAGGGCGGCGACCTCCTGATGGCCATCGAGTCGGAGTTGACCCGACGTCGGTTCGGGAGCGTGGTCCGGCTCGAGATCCATCCCGACATGCCGGACAACGTGCTCGACCTCCTGATGAGGGAGATGGGGGCGACCGAGGACGACGTGTATCGCGTAGAAGGCCCGCTGGACTTGGCGGGTCTCATGGGGATCTACGACGTGGATCGACCCGGGCTCAAGTTCGAGCTGTTCGCAGGTGTCATCCCGGCTCGACTCGCCGCCCCTCCGGGGGAGTTGGTCGATTTCTTCGAGGCGGTCAAGCAGGGCGATCTGATCGCCCATCATCCGTACGACTCGTTCAGCTCCACCGTCGAGACGTTCATCGAGCGGGCGGCACGTGATCCTCAGGTGCTGGCGATCAAGGTGACTCTCTACAGGACATCGAGCGACAGCCCGATCATGGGCTCCCTCATCAAGGCGGCCGAGATGGGGAAACAAGTGGTCGCCCTCGTCGAGCTGAAGGCGCGTTTCGACGAGGAGCGCAACATCGAATGGGCACAGCGTCTGGAGGACTCCGGGGTCCATGTGACCTATGGGGTGGTGGGTCTGAAGACTCACACCAAGATCGCCCTCGTCGTCCGCAGGGAAGGCGATGGCGTGGTGCGTCTCGCCCACATCGGCACCGGGAACTACAACGAGAAGACGGCGCGCATCTATGAGGACGTCGGCGTGTTCTCATCCGATCCCGAAATCGGCTCGGACCTGTCGGATCTGTTCAACTACCTCACCGGGTACTCCCGTCAGACCACCTACCGGCGACTCGCCGTGTCCCCCAACGGGATTCGGGGCCGGTTGACCGACCTCATCGAGGACGAAGCGGCACGGCCCGACGGGCAGATCACGTTGAAGATGAACTCACTCGTCGACGCCAAGATGATCCACTCGCTGTACGAGGCATCTCAGGCCGGGACCAGGATCGACCTGATCGTGCGCGGAATTTGCTGTCTCCGCCCCGGTGTGCCCGGATTGTCGGAGAGCATCCATGTGCGTTCGATCATCGGGCGCTACCTGGAGCACTCTCGGATCTTCCGCTTCGGGGCCAGGGGACGGAACCGCAACTACTACATAGGCTCGGCCGACCTGATGCCCAGGAACCTCGATCGAAGGGTGGAGGCTCTGGCCCCCATCACCGACCCCGACCTCCAATTCCGTCTCGACGAGATCCTCGACGTCCTCCTCGCCGACGACAATCTCGCCTGGGAGCTCGGTCCCGACGGGACCTGGGCCCGGGTGCCGTCCAGCACCGGGGTCGACGCCCACGTCGCCCTCCAGGATTTGGCCCGAGCCCGCGCCACCGCCGTGTTGTAGCCCGGTAGTCCTCCGCGAAGCGGGGGGACCGGCCAGCCTGGCGTCGGCCGAGGCGGGCCCCGTCCGACGGGGGCCGGGTCAACCCTCTCGACCTCGGTTGTCCTCCTGCGAAAAACGTTCATCTCTCGTTCACCCCCGGGCCAGGGCCCGGTCAACCACTCGCTTTACGTTCATCCCGGGCGGTGGGAAACCCCAGGTGCCCGCGGAGTGAATGAACCTGAAAAGGAGCACATTGGGATGAACTCCCGAATCAACCGTCTGGCAGGTCTCGTCGTGGTCGTGGCCCTGGTCCTCGCCGCCTGTGGAGGCGACGGGGCGCAGCCGACCTCGACAGAAGATGGAGGGGCCGCAGGCAGCATCGTGGTCTCGGGATC
>JBOGEU010000579.1:0-7118 GCA_050741995.1 Acidimicrobiia bacterium
TCGCCGACCCTCTCCACCCGGGCCCCGAACGCCTCCATCGACTGAAGCGTCAGGTCCACATAGCCGGCGGAGCCCTCGATCCCGATCGGTGTGATGGTCAATGGATCTCCGGCGAGAGGACCGGCCATGAGCAGCCCCGTCAGGAACTGTGTGGTCTCGTGTGAGTCGACCTCCACACTGCCCCCAGGAAGCCTCCCGGTGCCCTCGACCGTCACCGGGAGCCGCCCCCCTGTCGCCCGGGCGCCGACACCGAGATCGTTGAGGGCGGCAACCAGGCCCCACATCGGGCGCTCCGGGAGACGATCCCTCCCGATGACGGTGGTGGTCCCCTCGACCATGGCGGCCGCCGCAATCAGGCATCTCGCGGTCAAACCCGAGGCGCCTGCGTCGAGGAATTGGCCACTGTTGCCAAGCGACCCCGAGGACCCGATCACCGTCCAGTGGTCGCCGTCGTCGACGATCTCGACCCCGAGCCGGCGCAGCGCCTCTCGGGCGAACCCGGTGTCATCCGAGTCGAGCGGGTGGTGCAGCGTCGAAGTCCCCGAAGCCAGGCCGGCGGCGAACAGCGCCCGGATGGTCTGTGACTTCGAGCCCGGCGGGCGGACGGTGGCGTCGATCGGCTCCCGAACCGGGATGATCCGTCTCATTGGTCGCCGGGCCCCGATGCCAGCAGCTCCCGGATCTCGACGATCGTGAGTTGCCGCGACTCCCCCTCTTTGAGGGTGCGGTCGTTGATGGGGCCGATCGCAGTGCGAACCAGGCGTGTCACCTCGAAACCGATGGTTTCGAACATGCGGCGAATCTCGCGATTGCGTCCCTCCCCCATCGTCAGCTCGACCATCGTCTTGTCCTCCTGGCGACCGACGATACGAGCCGACAGCGCCCGGGCCGGCCCATCGTCCAGATCGACACCCTCGGTCAACCTGCGGACATGGCGACCCCCGGGTGCGCCTTGCACCATCGCCAGGTACTTCTTCACGATCCCGTAGCGGGGATGGGTCACCCGATTGGCCAGGTCGCCGTCGTTGGTGAGCAGTATCAGGCCCTCCGAGTCGTAGTCGAGACGGCCCACCGGGTAGAGGCGGGCTCGGCTCGGCACCAGATCGGTCACCGTTCGCCGGCCCTGGGGGTCGGAGGCCGACGAGATGACTCCTGCCGGCTTGTAGAGCAGATGGGTCTCCAGATCGGGGTTCACCGGGATCGGCACGCCGTCGAGGGCAACCCGCTGGGAGGTGACGTCGACCCGGTCGCCGAGAGAGACCTTGGCCCCGTCCACCGTCACCCTCCCCTCCCTGATGGCCTCCTCGGCGGCGCGGCGGGACATGAGGCCTGCGTTGGCCAGGGCTTTTTGCACGCGGACTGCATCCGCCATTGGTCAGGCCGTTCCGGGGCGGAGCGTCTCCTCGAGGGAATCGACGGTGTCGGCCGGTGGGATGTGATCGGCAAGCGGGGGCAGCGCGCCCAACGAGTCGAGGCCCATCTTCTCCAGGAAGAGGTCGGTGGTGACATAGACCGCCGGGTTGCCCGGGATGTTCAACCGCTCTTTCTCCTCGACCAGCCCCAGGCGCTCCAAGGTCCTCACCGCCGAGTCGGAGTCGACGCCCCGGATCTCCGAGATCTGGCTGCGGGCGACCGGCTGGCGGTATGCGATCACCGAGAGCGTCTCCAAGGCGGCCGGGGAGAGCTTGCGGGCGGTGGCCGATGTGGAGAAGCGCTCCAGATAGGGGTAGGCGTCGGGATTCGTGTACAGCCTCCATCCCCCGGCGACGGGGCGCAGGACCAGACCCGAGCCCCGATCTTCGAGATCCTGCCTCAATTCGTCGAGGATCTCCTCGACACGGGTCTTCGACACCTCGAGCACCTCGGCGAGCTCTCCGACCGGCACCGGGGCCTCGGTGACGAAAAGGACCGCCTCCAGGGCTGCCGACTCCCTCACGACGCCCACTCCGACGTCAGGTCCACGTCTCCCTCTCCCCTGCTCCTGACCCGGATCTCACCGAGCCAGTCGTCCTGTGAGACCTCTATCAGCCCCCAACGCGCCAGTTCGAGCAGGGCGAGGAAGTAGGCGGCAACCTCGACCGATCGGGTGCAATGCTCGGTCAGCCCTTCGAAGCTGGCCACGGCGAGCTCTTCGACCCGGCTCCTGATCTCCTTGATTGCGGCCTCGACCGAAGGCAGGTCCAGCTCGAGATGATCCAGGTCCGGCTCCGCCCCCTCCCTGGCGAAGACCCGGCCCGCCAGAGTTGCCAGACCGTCGAGGTCGATCGGGATCGTCAGATCGACCCGGGGGGCGACGATGACCTGGTCGACTCCGCCGACGCGGGGAACGTAACGGTTGGACTCCTGCATTCGGCGCTGGAGGACTGCGGCGACGTCTTTGTAGGTGACACACGCCAGCAGACGGGACAGGAGCCGGTCCCGCTCCTCGATCAGGGCGAGTTCCTCGTCGATGTCGAGCTCACCTCGTCCCGGCAGCAGCGTTTGCGCCTTGAGTTGGATCAGCGTGGCCGCGATCAGGAGGAACTCCGACGTCACCTCGAGATCGAGCTGTTTCATCTCGTCGAGGAAGGACAGATACTCGCCGACCACCTCGGCGAGGCCGACGGCGGTGACTTCCACCTGATGCTTGGTGATCAGTTGGAGCAGCAGATCGAGCGGCCCCTCGAACACTTTGGTCTTCACGTTGAAGGTCATCGGCATGGTCAGGTTATTCAGGCCCGGGGCCTGCTCCCGGCTTTGGCGGTTGATCGGCAAGCTGCAAGAGGTCCCAGATCGTCTCCGGGACGGACTCAGGTCGAGGGCCGTGATGGGCCCGGGCAAAATCGACCACGATTGGCTCACAACCCAGCCCGGAGAGCTCGTCGGCCCCGATCTCGCCGTGATCTCGATAGAGGGCGGCGCGCCGGGTCATGGGCAAACGCAGCCGGATCAGGATGCTGGCGAGGCTCCTGCCGACCACCCCGAGCCGTGTATGGCGCTTCCCGATGTCGTGAAGCAGGGCCGCCCTCGTCACCGCCCGGTCCTTCTGGCCGCTCTCGAGCACGATCGTCGCCGCGTGATACCCGTGACGCTGGTCGGGACCGGGCTGGGAGAAGAAGATCACGGCCTCCGCCGGGCTGAGCAAGCCGCGCACCGTGGCCGCCTCGTCGGGAGCGAGCGGCCTGGAGAAGAGGACGTCGAAGAAGCGACGGGCGAGATGGCTCAGCGAGCCCGGCACGTCCCTAGTGACGGGCCACTAGCCCAAGGCCTTGGACTTGCAGTCGATGCAGAGCACGGCGGCCGGTCTCGCCTCGAGACGTGTCTGGGCGATCTCCTGCCCACAGCTGTCACAGATCCCGTAGGTCCCGTCCTCGATGTGGTGGAGGGCGGCGTCGACCGACCTGAGCTGGGCGGTCAGCGAGTCGACCACACCGAGCACCTCGGTTCGCTCGGCGGTCACCGATGCTGCGTCGGCGAAGCTTCCTCCGAAGTCGATGTCGGAGCGGAGATCCCCGGTCTCGGCCGCTCCGAGCTCGTTGAGCTGATGGATGAGATGCGCCCGCTCCGTGCGGAGGATCTTCTCGGCTCTGGCGATGTCGAACGTCGTCATCTGCTCCTCGGGTGGGCCTGGACGTAGACCTCCACGAGATGGGTAGGACTGACCCTCGTGTAGATCTGGGTTGTGGAGATCGTAGCGTGACCCAGCATCTCTTGTACGGTGCGCAGGTCGGCTCCGGCCTCCACCATGTGGGTGGCAGCCGAATGGCGCAGCACATGCGGGGAGACCTTTTCCGCAGGTATCCCGGCTTTTTCGGCATTTCCCCTCACCACGTCGAACATGCCCTGGCGACTCAACCTGCGGCCCCTCATGTTCAAGAAGAGCGGGTCCCCGCGTTGGGTGCGCTGAAGCAGGTGCAGTCGATCCGGGAGCCACCGGGTGATGGCGGTGACCGCTTTCCCGCCGAGCGGGACCAGACGTTGCTTGGAGCCTTTCCCGGTGACGATGACGACCCGGTCCTCGATATCGATCTTGTCCAGGTCGAGCCCCACCGCCTCGGACACCCTGGCGCCGGTCCCGTAGAGGAACTCGAGCAGCGCCGAGTCCCGCCGCCCCTTCACCGTGGAAAGGTCGGGGATCTCCACCAGCCGTATCGCTTCGTCGACATTCAGTGCCTTGGGGAACGGATCGGGGCGTCGAGGCGATTCGAGGAGGAGGGTGGGGTCCTCGGTGCGAAGCCCCTCGATGACCAAGAACCGGTGCAAGCCTCTGATCGCGGCCAGTTTGCGCCCCAGCGTCGACATGGCGAGCTCCCGGCCGCGAAGCACCCCGACGAAGCCTTCGACTGCGGCCTGATCGGGCTCCGCACCTTGGAGGAAGGCGAGATACTGGTCGAGGTCACGCCGGTAGGCGGCGATGGTGTTGGCGGCCAGCCCGCGCTCGACGTCGAGGGCGAGGAGGTACTCGGCGATGCACTCCGACAGTGACAGGGAGCCGGCGCTCAAACTGCGGCGAGGGCCTCTTGTGGCGGGACATGGGCCACTCCCAGGCTGTCGGCCACCGCCGGGTGACATACCGCATCGCCGATGATGTTCATCCCGGCGAGGAGCTCGGGATGGGCGGCCACCGCCCCATTCACCCCGAGACTGGCCAGACCCACGGCATAGCTGAGGGTGGCATTGGTCAGGGCATAGGTCGAGGTGTGGGGGACGGCCCCGGGGAGGTTGCCCACCGCGTAGTGCACCACTTCATGGACCTGATACACCGGGTCGGTGTGCGTCGTCTCCCGGGACGTCTCGAAGCAACCGCCCTGGTCGATGGCCACGTCGACGAGGACCGCCCCACGCTTCATCCCCCGAACCATGTCCTCGGTCACCAGCTTGGGAGCCGAGGCTCCGGGCACCAGCACCGTCCCGATCACCAGGTCGGCGTCGAGCACCTGGTTCTCCAGCGTCAGCTTGTTCGAATGAAGGGTCCTGATCCGACCCTGGTACAGCGAGTCGATCCACCGCAGCTTGCCGATGTCGGTGTCGAGCACCAGGACGTCGGCCTGCATCCCCATTGCGATCACTGCGGCGTTCGCCCCGGCCATGCCCCCGCCGATGACCACCACCTTGCCCGCCTTGACCCCGGTCACCCCACCGAGAAGGATTCCCCGGCCGCCCTGGGCCTTCTCGAGGAAGTAGGCACCCACCTGCACCGCCATCCGCCCCGCGATCTCGGACATCGGGGCCAGCAGAGGGAGCGACCGGTCGGGGAGCTGAACCGTCTCGTACGCGACGGCGATGACGTTTTTCTTGAGCAACCCGGCCGCCAACTCGGGGTGCGCAGCCAGGTGGAGATACGTGAACAGGATCTGCCCGGGGCGAAACATCTCGATCTCGGGCTTTTGCGGCTCTTTGACCTTGAGGATCATGTCGGCCCCGGCGAACACGTCGGCGGCAGTGGGCACGATGGTCCCTCCCTGGGCCGCATATTCCTCGTCGAGGATGGTCGAGCCCTCACCGGCCCCCCTTTCGATGAGCACGCCGTGCCCGCGTTCGTTCAGCTCGCGGACACCGACCGGGGTGATGGCGACGCGGTGCTCCTGAGTCTTGACTTCTTTGGGCACACCGACGATCAAAAGCGTCCTCCCTGGACTTCAGCCGGACCCGCGCAGGGTATCGGCCGCCGGCAGACTCTGCCTCACTCGGTGGTCAGATCGACCGTCTGGACGAGATCTGCGACCCGAGGGGTGTGCCCGGCGGCGGCACTGATCAGCCCGGTGAAAAGGGGATGCGGCTTGTCGGGCCGCGACCTGAACTCGGGGTGGGCCTGAGTGGCGACGAAGTAGGGGTGATCGATCAGCTCGATGTACTCCACGAGGCTGTCGTCGGGGGAGAGCCCGGACAGCCTCATCCCGGCCGATTCGAGGTCCTTGCGGTACTTGTTGTTGACCTCCCATCGGTGCCGGTGGCGCTCGTACACCAGCTCCTGCCCGTAGAGATCTCGCACTTTGGATCCCTCGGCGAGCTTTGCCGCGTAGAGACCGAGTCGCATCGTCCCCCCTTTGTCCTCCACATCCTCCTGGCTCGCCATCAGGTCGATGACCGGGTGCGGGGTGGAGGGATCGAACTCGGTGCTGTTGGCGTCGGCCATCCCGAGGAGGTTGCGGGCGATCTCGATCACCGAGCACTGCAGCCCGAGACAGAGACCGAGGAGTGGGACCTTGTTCTCCCTGGCGAACCTGACGGCCTGAATCTTTCCTTCGACTCCTCGGTACCCGAACCCGCCCGGGATCACGATCCCGTCGAGATCCTCCAGATATGAGTCGGCGAGGAGCCCGGTCAGCTCGTCGCTGGGCACCCATGCGATCTCGAGCTTGAGACCCTGGCCCGCTGCTGCGTGGCGGAGCGCTTCGGCTACCGACAGGTAGGCATCGGGGAGGCCGACGTACTTGCCGACGATCCCGATCCTGACCACCTCGGTCGCCGACCGGGCTTTCTCCACCATCGCCCGCCAAGACTCGAGATTGGGGGGCCCGGTCACCAAGCCGAGACGATCGCAGATCACCGCGTCGAGCCCACCGTCGTGGAGGACCAACGGGACCTCGTAGATGTCCTTGGAGTCGGGGGCGGCGATCACCGCTCTCTGCTCGACGTCGCAGAACAGGCTGATCTTCTTCGTCACCTGCTCGTCGATCTCACGGTCGGAGCGGACGACGATCACGTCGGGGTGGATGCCCTTGCTGCGAAGCTCGGCGACCGAGTGCTGGGTGGGCGTGGTCTTCAACTCCTCCGAGGTGGCGATATAGGGCACCAGGGTGACGTGGACGAAGGCAACGTTCTCCCGCCCCACCTCGTTGCCGTACTGCCGGATCGCCTCGAGGAAGGGGAGGCTCTCGATGTCGCCGACGGTGCCACCCACCTCGGTGATGACCACGTCCACGTCCTGTTCCCCGACCCGGCGGATCCGGTCCTTGATCTCGTTGGTGATGTGAGGGATCACCTGCACCGTGTCACCCAGGTAATCGCCCCGGCGCTCCTTCTGGATGACCGACAGGTAGACCGAGCCCGACGTGACATTGGAGGTTCGGCGCAGGTTCTCCCCGGTGAAGCGCTCGTAGTGACCGAGGTCGAGGTCGGTCTCCCCACCATCGTCG
>JBOGEU010000580.1:0-2299 GCA_050741995.1 Acidimicrobiia bacterium
CCGGTGCCGAGCGTGACGAACAGGAAGAGCAGCGCTCCCAGGGCGAGCAGCCATATCGACCCGACGAAGGGAACATCGAAGAGCAGCCAGCCCACTACGAGCACGATCACCATGTCGACCGCGGCCACCACGAAGTAGGGGGTGATCTTCCCCACGAAGACGTCCCGGGGCCGCAGCGGCATCACCGCCAGTTGCTCCAAGGTGCCGGCTTGCCGTTCCCGGACCACTCCGAGGCTGGTGATCAGCGAGCCGACGAACAACAGCACGAGGCCGGCCAGACCCGGCACCAGCACAGCCGAGGTGTCGAGCTCCGGGTTGAACAGGACCTCGGTCGTCACCGGCACCCCTTGTCCGGCGGCGGCGGTGAGCACCTGCACCGCGGCTCTGGCGTTGAACAGCTCAGATCCATCGATTGCGGCCACCAAGCCGGTGCCCGATGACGAGATGACCACGTCGGCTTCGTCGAATCGGAGGATGTCCACCGGATCCGACCGGGTGGTCGACACCACCTCGAGGATGTCGGGAAGAGCGGTTGCCTGGGTGGGGGCCCCCTCCGGGAATGAGACTTCGATCTTCGAGACGTCGAAGCTTGCCGCATACCCGAACACCACGAGCAGCATGATCGGCATCACGATCATCATCGCCAGGGTCCGGCGGTCTCTCCGCACCTGCCGTACCTCTTTCAAGATCATGGCCCACATGTGCCCTCCTTATGTCAACGCGTGGTGAGTTCTACAGACGTTGAATTAGGTTGTCAAGACTTCTGCGCGCTCACTCACCCAGGGGCACCGAGGCTGACAACCCCGAAGCTGAGGTTCCACGTTTCAGATATGAAACGAACAGTCTCCAGTTCGTTCGACCCAGTGTGGTGTCGGACTGGGAGCGTCCGCCGAAGCTGAGACCAGTTGTTTCAGATATGAAACGTGGAAGCTGAGGTTGCCGTTGTCCCGCCGTTCCCGGTGCCCCCCCGGCTCCACCACACTGGCAGGGTTTGGGGGACACGGCGGGCGCCGCGGTGGCCTCCATGAGGGGATCGGAGACGGTGCGCTTGAACGGAAACGTGCCGATATGGCACATTTCCGCTCACAGGAGTTCCGGGAGCGCAGAGTGACCATTGACCAGGCGGAGGCGATCGTCGACGAAGGGGTGCCCGCCGACCTGATTTGGGCAGGCTCCCTGGTGCCACCGGCGTCCCTGCGAGTGGATCGAGAGACCCGGGCCCTGCTCCGTGCCGAGAGCATCGTGGACCGAGGCGAGATGGCGACGGTGACGGCCCGGCTTCGGTTCCGGCACCTGACCCACCGGGTCAGATACCAGCGGCGCGGCGGCACCTGGGTTGCCATGGAGCCGGGTCCCGAGGACGGAGGGGAGTCCGAGATCGTGGTGGTCGACGTCGTGGCGCCGATGGCCGACCTGATCGAGGGACTGTGGTCCCATCATTTCGCGGTCACCGGCACCACCACCACCCGGGAGGTGGGAGAGCCCGGCCAGGAGTCGAGCCTCATCGAGCTGATCACCCATCCCGTCAACGGTTACATAGATCTCAGGGGCGATCCCCTGAGCGGCCCCCACGGGCTGATTCGCCTCATGACAAGGGTCCGCAACACCACAGAGCCCCTGGTGGAGCTGCCCGAACAGGGAGGGACCCTCGCCCACTCGATGGCCGGTTGTCATCTGATCGTCGCTCTCGACAAGGGGAGATTCCTCTCCGCCGACAATCCTCCCCAATTCGCCGAGGACTACGTGGCGCGGTGCCAGAACGAGGGGTCACGCCAGTTCGTCCTCGGCGAGTCGGCCAAGATCCTGCTGGTGACCGCGGACAGCCACCCGGGCCGGGTTGCCTGAACCGTCATCAGGACCCGGCGAGGACGAACTGCACCCGATCGGCAACCAGGCCGGATCGGACCGATTCGGGCCTGGGGCCGTTCCCGACGGTGGTTTTATCGCCCGCTCATCTCGGTGTTGGACCGGCCCGTCCCGAGCGGCTCAGCTCGGTCATCGCCAGGTCCTGGAGCGAATGGAAACGGGGGTCGGTCCGGCTCCGGGGCCGGGTCAGGGCGACATCGATCTCGAACTGGATCGTCGCCGGCCGGCCGCTGAGGACGATGACCCGGTCCGCCAGGGTCAGAGCCTCGTCGATGTCGTGGGTGACCAGGAACATGGTCGGTCGATACCAGCTCCATACCTCGAGCAGATGCTCCTGGAGGTCGATCCGGGTGAAAGCATCCAATGCGCTGAACGGCTCGTCGAGGAGGAGCACCGGAGGCTTGGTGACCAGGGCCCGGGCGATGGCCGTCCG
>JBOGEU010000581.1:0-5705 GCA_050741995.1 Acidimicrobiia bacterium
CTCTCCATCGGTCAGCAGGTCAAGGTGAAGATCACCGAGAAGGAGGACGAGCGTCGTCGGATCTCGCTCTCCATCAAGCAGGCGTCGCCCGACTGGAAAGAGCGCGAGGCCCAGATGGAAGAGCAGAAGAAGGGACGGCGTCGTCCGCAGAAGGAGTTCGAGCGGGAGTTCGGGCCCACCGAGGAAGAGCGCCCGCCGATGCCGGTGGATGCCTCACTCGAAGCGATCCTGCAGGAGCTCAAGGAGCGCGGCATCGGTCGCAGGTGACACCGGTCGCGACCTCGTCCAAACCGAGGCGAGGGCCGCTGACTAGTCATTTCGTCACGGTTTATCGATGTGAACTAGTCCGGCGCCGCCGACCCGGCAACGATATGAGACGACCGAACTATGGAAGCGATTGGGGAAACCCTCAAGACTCTCTCCATAAGGTCCGAATCATTCCTGTGGAATTGGACTTGAAACACAGGTACGGCGGGACTTCGTCGGTAGCATGCCAGCGGGCGTGCGCCGAAATCGGGTCTACGCCTTGCCAAGGGGACATACGAAGGGGACTCAATGGGTAGGAGAGCCATCGTCTTGCTAGTGGCCTTGATACTGGCCGGGCTCGCCGCGTGGGCGGTCTGGAACTATCTCCAGAACGTCGAAAACGAAATTGCCGCGGGTCAGGAGATCGTCGAGGTCTATGTCGCAGGCGAGACCATCGCAGAAGGTACCGACGGGTCCATCCTGTTGTCTGATTTCAACAGTGGTGGCGAGTTGATCCTCCTCGACAGGGACCAGTCCGAGGACGTGCCGGAAGGTGCCATCACCACCGCCGAGCAGCTGAACCAGGTTCTCACCGGCAAGGTGGCCGCAGGGCCGATCGCCGGGGGATCGATCCTCACCGAGTCGCAATGGGCGTCGGTCACGGTCGACATCACCCCGCTCGCCGAGGAGATCCCCTCCGGCAAGCAGGCGATGACGGTCACCGTCGACAATGTGCGCGGCGTCAACGGCTTCGTCGAGCCGGGTGACCGGGTCAACATGATCATCACACTGGACCTCGGGATCGAGCTGCTGCCTGACGACTTCTCAGGCGTCGTCGTCGATCCGACTGCCGGCGAAGGTGAGACCGAGACCCCGGAGGCGGAGCAAACCGTGGTCACCTACACCAGATTCGTGCTTCAGGGCCTCCCGGTCATGGCCACCGGTCGTGACATCAGGCTCGACGAGGACGCTCCGGAGACGGTCGACGTCGATGACACGACCACCGAGACCACCCCCGACGGCCAGCCTGTCGCGCCCGTGGAGGAGACCGGCAACGACACCGTCTTCACCCTCGAGGTGACACCGGAGCAGGCCGAGCGCATTGCATATGCCTTCGAAAATGGTTCCATCTGGTTGACCTTGGTCCCCGGCGACTTCGTCGAGGTCGAGACATCCGGTGTCATCATCGATAACCTCTTCGGTGGCGACCTGGTTGAAGACATTTTTGGATAACTGATTGAGGTTCGACCATGTCAATGGCTGAGAACAACCTGCTGGTTGTCGACAAAGACGACGATTTCGTCTCAGCTGCCAAAGAGCTCTTCGAGGGCCGGCTCCCGGTTGCTCGCTCCATAGAGGAGGCGAGTCAGACCATCGAGTCCGGTGACCTCCGGATGCTCCTCCTGGGGCCGTCGTTCTCGAACGACGAGTCGATGGAGCAGATCCGGACCCTGCACAACCAGGATCCGGCGCTCGTCCTGATGATGGTCGCGGAATCGATAACGGCCGACATCCTGCGCGGGGCGATGCGATCCGGTGTGTCCGACATCATCGAAGCGCCGCTCGACGAGGCGAAGATCGAGGCCGCAATCGAGCAGTTCGGTCACGATGTCCTCAAGCGCCGGAGCGCGGTCAAGCCGACCGCGGCGCCGGTGCGCTCCGAGCGAGGCTCGATCATCACCATCAGCTCCGCCAAAGGCGGCAGCGGCAAGACCGTCGTCGCCACCAACGTCGCCCTGCTCCTCAACAGGCTTGCAGACAAGAAGGTGGTGCTGGTCGACGCCGACCTTCAGTTCGGCGACGTCTGCCTCCTCCTCCAGCTCGAGCCCCGGTTCACCATGGTCAACGCCGCCCACGAGCTGCACCAGCTCGACGGCGAGATGCTGGACTCGTTGCTGACGGAGCACCCGAGCGGGCTCAAGGTCCTCGCCGCTCCGTTGGAGCCGGCATTCGCCGACGACATCACGACGGCCGGGCTGATGCAGATGCTCGACATCCTGCAGGACACCTACGACTACGTGATCGTCGACACCGCGTCGATGCTCGACGAGCTGATCCTGTCGTTGATCGAGAAGGCAGACGAGGTGCTCATGGTCGTCGACATGGACCTGCCCTCGGTGAAGAACGCCAAGCTGGCGCTGGAGACCCTCCGTCTCCTCAAGTTCTCGACACAGAATGTCAAGCTGGTGATGAATCGGAGCAATTCGAAGGCCAAGCTCGACAACAAGGAGATCGAGGGTGCGCTCAAGATGGAGATCGCGGCTGCGATCCCATCGGATGCGGCCGTTCCCAACTCGGTGAACGAGGGGCGTCCCATCGTCGAAACCGATCCCAAGGGCAAGGTTGCCAAGGGATTCGAGAGTGTCGCAGAGCTAATTGCGGGGAAGATTCCGGAGGGCACGTCCAAGGGCGGCCTCTTCGGTAGGAAATAGTGGGAAGGTAAAAAAGACGTGCCATCGCTATCTGAGAGAGTCGCAGCCGCTAGGCAGACCGAGACTCAAGACATCACGGCCAACCGCACCGACGCGCTCAGCGAGCTGCGGGGCCGGCTTCATTTCAAGGTCGTCGAAGAGCTGGGCCCGACCCTATATGACCGGCAGATGTCCGACGCCGAGTTGCGTCTCCGAGTCCTGGAGATGCTGGAATGGGCAGTCGATCAGGAGCAGGGGCTTCCCCTCACCTCGGCCGATCGCCGGGCGCTCCTCAACGAGATCGCATCCGATGTCCTCGGCTACGGGCCCATCGACCCGCTTCTCAACGACCCGGACATCACCGAGGTCATGGCCAACGGCCCCTACGACATCTACTACGAGAAGAGGGGCAAGATCATCCTCTCCGACGTCAAGTTCGTCGACGAGGTCCATCTCCGCCGCATCATCGACAAGATCGTCGGCCAGATCGGCCGCCGCGTCGACGAGGCGACCCCGATGGTGGATGCCCGTCTCCCCGACGGCTCCCGTGTCAACGCGGTGATCCACCCGTTGTCGATCGGTGGGCCCTTCCTGACGATTCGAAAGTTCGCGGTCGACCCCTACCAGGAAGCCGACCTGATCAACTTCGGGACCATCACCCAGCGGGTGGCCGACTTCTCCCGGGCATGTGTCCGTGGCCGGCTCAACATCATAATTTCTGGTGGTACCGGCTCCGGCAAGACCACCACCCTGAACGTGATGTCGTCCTACATCCCTGGAGACGAGCGCATCGTCACCGTCGAGGACGCCGCCGAGCTCCAGCTCCACCAGGAGCACGTGCTCACCCTGGAGTCCCGTCCCGCCAACATCGAGGGGAAGGGAGCGGTGAACATCCGCGACCTGGTGAGGAATACCCTGCGCATGCGGCCCGACCGCATCGTGGTCGGGGAGGTTCGTGGCGGCGAGGCGCTCGACATGCTCCAGGCTATGAACACCGGTCATGACGGCTCGCTGACCACGGTCCACTCCAACAGCCCGAGGGACACCCTGTCCCGTATCGAGACGATGGTGCTGATGGCCGGGTTCGACCTGCCGATCCGGGCCATTCGGGAGCAGATCGCCGCCGCCGTGGATCTGGTCGTCCACGTCTCACGTCTCAAGGACGGCACCCGCCGCGTCACCCATGTCACCGAGGTGGAGGGCATGGAGGGAGACATCATCACCCTCCAGGATCTCTTCCTGTTCGACTACGGCATGGGGGTCGACGAAGACGGCATCTTCAAGGGCCGTCTCAAGGCGACCGGCATCCGTCCCACCTTCTCCGAGGATTTGGAGAATCAGGGCATCAGGCTGCCGGCCGACCTCTTCGACCCAGAGCCGTTCGCCAGGGGCCGGTAGGTTGAAACGACTGTTCGCCCTCGTCGCCGCGCTCGTCCTCGGGCTGAGCACGACTGCCGTCGCCCAGACGGCCAGCCCGGAGATCGAGATCGTCGACATCAACGGTGCCCGCTACGCAGAAGGCGGTCAAGCGTTGCTCGTCGTCGAGTTCAGGAACCTGGCGGAGACTCCGGACCCGGCTCAGCTCGCCATCACCGTCGACGGTCAACCGGTGTCCAACCTCGAGGTGGCGCCGCTCGGTGAGTCGAGTGTCCCGGTCGGGGTAGTGCTGGTGATCGACACCTCCGGATCGATGGAGGGCGAGCCGATCGAAGCGGCAAAAGCCGCGGCGAAGAGCTTCGTCTCCCAGAAGCGGCCCGAGGACTCGATCGCTCTGGTCACCTTTGCCGACACTGCTGTGGTCCTGACCGGATTCACCACGAACGCCGACGACCTGAACAGCCGCATCGACGGGATAACCGCTGCCGGTGAGACCGCGTTCAACGACGGTGTCATCCT
The DNA here is from genome assembly GCA_050741995.1 of Acidimicrobiia bacterium. Lineage (GTDB taxonomy): Bacteria > Actinomycetota > Acidimicrobiia > Spongiisociales > ZC4RG35 > JARDZU01. Next base: position 4,554 of record JBOGEU010000581.1, read on the forward strand.
GGGCCTTTCGCTGTTCGACTCGACTTCCTCGGAGAACCTTCTCACCAACATGATCGTGCTCACCGACGGTGAGGACACAGTCTCCCAGGCGACCGCCGAGGACGCCCTGGCCGCGGTGGAAGCCACCGACGCCCGGGTGTTCGGTGTGGCACTGGAGTCCCCGGACTTCAACCCTGACGCCGTCTCCGCGGTGGCCACAGCCGGGAACGGGCTCTTCCTCTCCACGCCCGACCCGGCGCAACTGTCCGGTCTCTACGGTCAGATCAGCAGAGAGATAAGCAACACGCTCGTCGCCCGTTTCACCTCTCCGATCGCAACACCGGGCGAGGCCGATTTCGCCGTGACCTACCCCGGCGGGCTCTCATCCTCTGTCGCCTTCCCGGTTTCCGGTTATGCGACGACCACGGCTCCCGCCCCGACCACGACCACCATCGCGGTCCCGATAACGGGGACCGTCGTGGAGAGCACTTCGCCGCTGGCTTTGGGCAACCTGGCATTGATCGGAACCGCCGGGATCGGGCTCACCGCGTTCCTGTTCATCATCATCCTCTTCGGTCGCGACGAGGAGGAGGGCGGAGGTCGCTTTGCCAAACGGCTTCAGGCGTACGGACGACGCAGCCGAGCCACCGAGGTGGAGAAGAAGCCGTTCCTGCAGCGGATACCCCTCCTCAATCGCTTCAGCCAGGCGGCCGAGGAAGAGGTGAGGCGACGTGGCCTCCTCTCCGGTGTGAACTCCGCCCTGGAACAAGCCAACGTGCCGATGACACCCGGTGAGGCGGTCCTGGCGATGTTCGGGCTGGCCGCGGTCGGCGGGGTCTTCTTCGCCATCTTCAACTCGCCGTTGAGCGGTCTGGTCATGTTCGGCGTCCTCCTCCTCTTGTGCGTCTTCTTGATCAACTACGCAGGCAACAGGGAGCGGAAGAGGTTCGAGAAGCAGCTCCCGGACACCCTGACCTTGCTCTCGACTTCGCTACGGGCCGGCTACTCGCTGCTCCAGGCGATCGAGGCGGTGGCCCAGGAGGCCCCGGACCCGACCGCCCGTGAGTTCAGCCGTGCCGTCGCCGAGTCACGTCTGGGACGATCGGTGCCCGACGCGATGCAGGGAATCGTGTCCAGGACGCAGTCCAAGGACTTCGAGTGGGCGACCATGGC
>JBOGEU010000582.1:0-1849 GCA_050741995.1 Acidimicrobiia bacterium
GTCATCTGGCAAGGAGAAGCGCGCAGTCGCAGCCGGGAGCTGCGGCGAGCACTTCGACGCAGCCAGGGGCGTCGAGGGCCGGAGAAACGCCACAAGTATTTATGAGACGGGCCACTAGCTCTTCTGAATGTCTTCGAATCCGAGCTCGACCGGTGTGTCCCGGCCGAAGATGTTGACGAGGACGACGACCTTTTGCTGGTCGACGTTCATGTCCTCGATGACACCGTTGAAATCGGCAAACGGTCCGGTGACCACTCGCACCTGCTCTCCGACCTCCCATTCCGGCTTGAAGCGAGGCTTGGTCTTCTCTTCCTCCTCCTGGACGCCGAGGAATCGCTCGACCTCACGTCGGGAGAGCGGTGTCGGCTTCTGGGCATTGCCCGCGACGAAACCGGTGACACCGGGAGTGTTGCGCACCGCGTACCAGGAGTCGTCGTCGAGGGTCATCCGGACCAGGATGTAGCCAGGGAAGACCTTCTTGGGGACGGTGTCCTTCTTGCCCGCCTTGAACTCGACCACGTCTTCCATCGGGATGTGGACCTCGAAGATGCGGTCCCCCATGTGCATCGATTGGATCCGGGTCTCGAGGTTTGCCTTCACCTTGTTCTCGTAACCCGAGTAGGAGTGAATCACGTACCAGTCGCCGGGAAGGTCATAAGGGCTGGCAGGCGGGGGCGCCGCTTCTTCAGCCGCTTCGGCCGAGTCGTCCGTGTCGGCGTCCTCGGCGGCTTCGACCTCGACCGGGGTGATCTCGACGGTGTCGGCCTCGGTGATGTCGACCTCGGGAGCGTCGGCTTCGACCTCGGGCACCGGATCGGGCTCCTCGACCCCGGCGGCCTCCGTCTCCGCGGCCTCCGTCTCCACGGCCTCCGTCGCCGCAGCCTCCGTCGCCGCAGCCTTCGTCTCCGCAGCCTCCGTCTCCACCTCAGCGGCTTCAACCTCGGCGGTCTCGATGCCGGTGGTCTCGACTACATCAGGCATCAGGATCTCTCCACCAACCAGAAGACAACCTCTTTCATCGCGATGTCGAGCCCGAAGATGACGGCGGTGAGAACCGTGGTGGTGATGACGGTCACGGTGGTGAAGGCGATCATCTGCTCCTGGGTGGGCCAGGTCACCTTTCTCATCTCCTGACGAACCTCGTGCAGGTAGTCACGGAGACGGGCCCAGATCGACCTGCGTTCCACCCCCGGCGCCTTCGATTGCGCGGCCGAGACACGACGCGCGGCCTTGTCACGACCACTGTCGCCCTTTTTCTGCAGGCGCTCCTCGCGCTCCTGCATTCGGCGCATCTCTCGGTTCATCAGCTCTTTCCTGATAGTTGTTCAAACAAGACTGGCAGGGGCGGAGGGACTCGAACCCCCAACCTCCGGTTTTGGAGACCGGCGCTCTACCAATTCGAGCTACACCCCTAGGGGGTTCGCGGAACCATGAAGTATAAGGGAAGCCCCGTCGTGTGGAAACTCTGTCGGGGAATAGAGTTCAGGAGCCCATAGGCATGTTCATCTGGCACCGTGCGGGACCACCCGTCGTTCCCCGAGCCGGCACCCACCCCGAATTGGCCTAGCATTGGTGGTCCCCATGACCGAGATCCCCAGCTCGCACAATGCCCGGCCCGGCACCATGCCGGTCGGCAAGTACCAGGCGTACCCCCGCGTCGAGTTGACCGATCGCACCTGGCCCGATCACCGCATCACCAAGGCTCCACTGTGGTGCAGCGTCGATCTGCGGGACGGGAACCAGGCGCTGATCGAGCCGATGAGCCCTGAGCGGAAGCTGGTGATGTTCCAGGCCCTGGTCGACATGGGATTCGGCGAGATCGAAGTCGGCTTTCCCTCCGCGTCGCAGA
>JBOGEU010000583.1:0-7092 GCA_050741995.1 Acidimicrobiia bacterium
AAGTGATGTTGTCCAAACCCCAGAGGAGGACAACATGAGAACAGATAGAGCTGTAGATCGTGTCGAGCGAACGTCGGTGGCTCGCAGACCCTGGAGCCCGGCCCAGTACGTAGCAGGCATGATCGGGCTGCTGATGACCGTTCTCGGTGGCGTTGCCCTTGCGCGGCTGTTGCCCACCGACTCCCTCACCGGCGAAACCGTCGAAGTCATTGGGATGGGCTTCACCGTGGTGATGGCCGTGATCACCCTGCTTCTCGGCTTGGTGTTCCTAGGAGGCGCCGGGCGCCCCGGTGATGCCCGCGCCGGCATGATCTCGATCGGGGTTGCCCTGCTGGCGTTCGGGATCGTGATCTTCATCGAGCCCGATGCCCTCGGTGGGGTCCTGGGTGTCACCGAGAGGAGCGGTATGGTCTACGCCCTCACCGGGCTGGTGGCGGCCATCGCCGGCATCGCCTCACCTACCGTGCTCTCACGCAGAGCTTACGAGGAGCGGAGCGTGGAGGACGACGAGGTGATTCACGTCACCTGATCCGGCTTCCAGGTGATGAGCAAGGCGGCCGCGTCGTCTATCGGGTCTTCGCCGTTGATCGAGAACAACCGGTCGAGAAGCGCATCGGATGAGAACTCGGTTTCGGTCAGCGTCTTCGCCATCTGGTCGAGAGCCAGGTCGATGTCACGGTCGATTCTCTCCACCAGGCCATCGGTGATCAGGATCAGCACGTCGCCGGGCTGAAGGAGGGTGGTCTCCTGGTGGCGCTCGAGCTCCACTCCGGACCCGACCGGTGGGCCCGGCGCCTCTTCTTCGATGCGCACGCTTCCCGACGCCGAGCGAATCAGGAGTGGGATGTGACCGGCCCGGGTGTAGACGAACTCGCCGGTCACCTGATCCAGCAGCCCGTAGGTCAGGGTGGCGACGATACCCGAGTCGGAGATGGTCCGGCTGAGGAGATCGATCTGATCGGCGGGGCCCAGGGGACGGGCCGTCGATTGACCCCGGAGGATGTTCCTCAGTTGGGCCATCTGCGCTGTCGCTTCGGCACCGTGCCCGGCCACGTCGCCGATCACGATGGCGAGATGGTCACCAACCTCATAGACGTCGTACCAATCGCCGCCGGAAACGGTGCGAACCGAGGCCGGGACGTAGCGGGCGGCGATGGCGACGTTCTCGTTGTCGGGGAACGAGGCGGCCACGAACCATTCGCGTAGGCCATCGGCGAGCTGGCCGTACTCGGCCAATGCCTCGCCGCGCTCCCGGGTGGCGTACACCGCGTTGCTGGCGACGAGGATGGTGAGGATGAACAAGGTTCCGAGGAGTATCGAGCGGGTCCACAGCGACCGTTGGGCTCGGTCCAGGTTCTCCTGTGCCACCGCCGATTCACGACCCAGGACCCGGGGGATGAGATTGGTCACCTGCTCGATCCGGGCCGAGCTCGTGGCGAACCAGTCCTCGGGGCTGACACCGCTGTCCACCGCAGTATCCGCCCTGATCGCGGCCAGGAGGTCCTCGCTGGCCGCCGCTGCCGGCCCGGACATGATCTCCTCGACTTCCTCCAGTTGGGCGTCTTCGGCGAGAGACCTTGCCTCGAAGAGCCCCTGTCTCAGGCTGTTGGTCACGACGTCGAGTCGGAGCAGCAGCTCCTCTGACATCGGCTCTCCTGCTGCCAGCCCATCGAGGCCCTCCTGAACCAGATACCGCTGGCTCTGCAGCGCCTCAGAGGTGTTGAGCAGAGCCACGATGAGAGCCCGATCGGTCGATGTGGCGGGGTCGTCCGCTTGCTTGATGAGCTCGCTCGTGGCGGAAAGGGAGAGCCCGACCAACTCCGTGTACAGGTCGAAGGTGGACTCGCCGCTCGGGGTCACGGTTGCGTCTCTGAAAGCGGCAAGGGACACCTCGCCGGCCAGAACGTCGCTGATGGGAGGAGTAGCGGTTTCGGGGACCTCGGTTCGATTCTGGGACCACTCGACCCGGAGGTCCTGGATGGCCGCATCGGTCATTTCGATTGCCTGGCGGTAGCCGGAGTGGTATGCCGACAGCGCGTTGTAGGCGAGGATCGAAGCGAGCGCCCGCTCCTCCTGGAGGGAGGCGGTGGTGTTGATCGCATCCTCTGCGACGTCGGTCACGGCAACGGTCATCGCCGCCGTCGAATAGGACGTCTCTGCGCCTCTCACCGCGAAGATGAGCACCGCCAGCACGCCGAGGACGATGAGCGCCGCCAAGGCCGTGGCCACGACGACGGAGCTGAGCCGGTCCCGCACGGAGGCCGCCATTCTGTCCCCCCAGCTAGTCATGACGGCTAGCTCCCTGTGCGGGGGAGGTTCGGAGGGCGGCCAGCGTGGCGCGGCATGTCGGCCAAAGCCCAACCGATGCTACCCGGGGCTCGGGCGCAGCGGGCATGGGCACCTGGCGCCCGGGCGGCAAGCCTATAGACGGGGAGGATTCGGCCGATAAACAGAATGTGGCCACCTTGCGTGAGAAGGCTCTGCTGATCGCCGTCGACCGGAGGACCGCCGCCATCGCCGGCGCGTCTCTGATCGGCTTCGTGCTGCTCGGCGTTCTCCTGTCGGGTTTGCTCGGTGGTGCCCGCGCCGCTCAGCTGATGGTGACTCTCTTTGTCCCCTCCTCGATCATGATCGTGTTCTGGTACGTGGCGAGGTCCCGGGTCCTTGCCCGAGAGAGCCAATTCGACGCGGCGCTGGAGCTCGAGGCCGTGACCAATCGAGCCAACAGCGAGTTCTTCGCCACCGTGTCCCATGAGCTGCGCCTCCACGTCCAGCTCTGCAGCCTGAGGGCGGAAGCGCTGACCGTGGCCGCCGAGTACGGCCGCATCGAGTCGGATCTCAAGGTCGCAGTTCCCGATGTGGTGTTGCTCACCGACCCCCACCTCCTCCGGCAGGTGCTCCACGTCTTGGTGGGCAATGCTCTCCGACGTGGAGGCGAGCGTGTGGCCATCTGGGCCACCGCCGAGGATGACTGGGTGAGGCTCACCGTCTCCGACGACGGGCCTGGTCTCACCCCGGAGGTAGGAGCCCATGTCTTCGAGCGCTATGTCGATCTGGCCGGCAATGGGAGATCGTCGCACTCCGCCGGTGCCGGGATGTCCCTGGTTCAGACCCTCGGTGACTTGATGGGGGGGCAGGTGACATACAAGCGGGACCCGAGTTGGACCCACTTCTCCTTGCGACTGCCCATGGGAACCGAAACCGGGAGGCCGTCTCGAGCACGTGTCCCGCTCGAAGCCGGGGTGCGTTGACCTATGCGGATGGTGACCGCGGCTCGGGGCGTTGTGGTCGCTCTGTCGCTGATGCTCCTCGCCCCTGTCGCCTCGGCCGCCGAGCAGGAGAGCTTCTACCTGGGCACCGACGGGTTCCCCCGGGGCTCGTTGGTTCCCAACCCACGCGGCGGAGAGATGCCCAACTTCGACCCGGGTAGGGACATCGAGCCTGGTCTCTTCCTCGAGCGATCCGCCCTCGGCCTCGCGGAGACCGAGGACACCAAGTACCAGCAATGGCAACTGGACATGGGAGGACAGACCATCGAGGGGCATCCCTCGCTTGTGATCTGGAGCGCCCCGGCCCGATTCGATCCGAGCCGGGCAGGTGCACTCACGGCCTATCTCCTCGACTGCAATCGACTCGGGAGCGACTGTCGGCACTTGGGCACGGCGGATGTCGTCATCGACCGGGGATCGGGGCATGTCTGGGTGGAGTCGAGACTCGATTTCGAGCCGATCGACCACACGTTCGGAGCTGGGCGATTCATGGGGGTGCGGATCGTGGTGCCCGACGGCTCCGAGTCCGACATGATGCTTGCCTATGGCTTCCCCCATGTCCGGAGCCGGCTCACGATCTTCGCCGAGGCCCCTCCGCCTGTCGTCGACCCGGTCGACGGCCAATCGGTCTCGGCGCCCGACGTCGGTGATCTGCTTGCGGAACACAAGCTGATTCAGGGTTTCGATGCGCCGGTTCAGGCAGCGGAGGTGGAATCGACGGAGACCCCTTTGACCTGGATCGTATCTTTGGTCCTCTCCACGGCGATGCTGTTGGTCCTGGGGACCTTCCTCGTCTCCCGTCTCACCAAGCCCGGTAAGCACGAGCGACGACCCCCCTCCGATCCAGGCGACCTCACCCAGACCGAGCGACTCACCGTCTCGGCCCGTTGAGATAGGCCAGTGCCAGTGATGGCTGTGGTGCTGGAAGGAGGGCACGACGGACTCCGTGGCGCTTTTCCCGGCGTGGTCGGTGCCGGTGACCGCAAGCAGGAAGCTGTCATCCCTGATGAAGAGGGTGTGACCCGTCTTGCAGAGCCCAAGAGGGTCCCGAGGACCGGATGAGGAACAGCATCTGCCCGTCGCGGACTTCGATGCCGTTGAGGTCGGCCACACAATCAGGGTGCCGATCGAGCTTGTCCCGGCATGAGAAGTCGACTCGGAACAACCCCTTGTCGTGGCCGGCCCAGATTACGGTCGGCCTCGACCCGCGGCGGGGGTGCGGTCGAGGCTGAGCCCCACGACCACCGCGTCGTGGTCGGATGACCGGAACGGGTCGGGGGCATACAACGCATCCTGGGCATCGAGTTTGAAGCTCGTGTCGTAGTCGATGATGTCGGGCTCGTCGGCGTTGATGTGCCAGACCTGGGCCATGGTCACCTGACCGAGCATCGGCTCGTTGGCCAGTGCGTAGTCGAGGTAGCCGAGCTGCCCGTCGAACAAGAACGAGTAGGCCTCTTCGCCTTCGAAAAGCGCCGCGAGGTCGGTGAAGCCACCGGCCGTGAGCACGTCGATCGGGGACTCCTTGTCATAGGAGTTGAGGTCGCCGATGATGAGGAAATCGGGATCCCCGCTCTGCGTCGGATCGGTTGCGAGCCAGTCGACCAGCACCTGCGCGGCGAGGGTGCGGGTGACGTTGCAGTTGCCCTGGACCGGGTCGTCGTCCCCGGCCCCGCAGGCCGATCCCTTCGACTTGAGGTGGTTGACCACGACGGTGAAGGACGCGCCGGTCTTCTTCTGTACGAACGTCTGCGCCTGCGCCGGGCGATTCTGGGCGCGGCCCAGGTGATGCGGATCCAGGAAGTCGTCGTTGTCGAGGACTGCGTCGTCGCCAACCGGGACCACCTTCTTCGGCTTGTAGAGAATGCCGACTCTGATCGCGTCCGGCCCGATCGATCCTTGACCCACATAGGCGTAGGTGCCGGTGCCCATCTTGTCGTTCAGACCGGAGACGAGGTCGGCGAGGGCGGCGTCCGTCGCATGATTCTCGATCTCCATCAGGCCAACCACATCGGCATCCATCTTGGCGATGGCGCTGATGATCTTGTCACGCTGACGGGTGAACTCCTCGTCGTTGTCGGCGCCTCGGCACTCCTGGTTGGCCAGGGGGCCGCAGATGAAGGCGCCGGTGTCGATCGTGGAGAAATAGTTCAACACATTGAAGGTGGCCACCTCGAGGGTGCCGCCTACCTTGGGCGACTTCTTCGGGCGTGGGTTCTGCACGCTGAAGTCGGCACCGGCGGTGGGCTGGACCCGATACAGGCCGAAGGCGAAGTCGAGGACTCCGGTCACGTTGGACACCCGGTCGCCGGCACGGAAGAGGTCGTCGAGGTCGAATACCTCTCCGTTGGGGTGGATCGCCGGGTCCGGGTTCTGGGTGGTTCGCCCGTCGTCAAGGGTGATCCGGCCCAACCGGTTGTCGACAGCCAGTTGCTCTGCCTCGGGGGAGCCGGGCTCGTAGAGGGCCGTTGGCTGCAATTGCCGCTCGGAGCTGAGCACGATCTCACCGAAGCGGTCGAAGTTGAAGAACTCCGATATGAAGAGCGGTTGCGGGATCTGGACCGCCATGCCCTCGAATGCCTCGAGGTCGTCGACGGCGGCCACGGGAAGGACGATGGTCGCCCGAGTGACCGTGTTCTCGGCGGAGACGACGACGACCGAAGTGACCGAGGTGATCTCGGTGAGGTCGTTGAACTCGGCAACGGTGCCGGTCACCTCGACCAGGTCGCCGACGGAGACGTCGACTCCGAAGCTGCCGTCGAACACGAAGATCCCCTCGGAGGTCAGGGCGTCGGTGTCGACGTCCGCGTCTTCTTCCTGGAGATTGAAGCCGCGCAGCGATGCAGCTCCCTGGAAGTCGCCGACGACCACCGCTTCGACCGTGGCCACACTCCCCACGAGAGGGCTGGCGTCCCCCGACCCCTGGATGTCGTGGATCTTCTGGGCGACTGGCGTCGGAGGCGTCACCGCGCATTGGTTCTCGATTCCGATCGTGGGGGCGAACTGGGCGAAGGTGTCGGTGTTTCGGGCACCTCCGCTGCCGTCCGGGCAACGCTGGCTGGACTGGCCGGGGCCGTCGCCGCCCCCGTCCTCGTCGACCTGGGGTTGCCCCGGGTTGAGCAGGGTCAGGAGACCGGGAACATCGGCATCCGACGTGCCGTAGACGACCGCGTCGACGAGACCGTCGACGGTCAATGCCATGTTGCCGGGGAAATCTGAGCCATCGCCCTGGTACAGGGCCACGGCGTCGGCGCCGTTCTGGATGACGACGCTGCTGTCGAGGTCACACTCGGCAGCGATATCGGCAGCATCCCCGCAGATCACCGCATATCCGTCGCTGTCGGTGCTGAGACCGTCGAGATCCACCGACCCGTAGGTGAGGGCGTCGCTTCCGTTGTAGAAGACGAGGACCAGGCCATCGAGGGATGTGCTGCCCGCACCCCCGTCGTAGAGCTCGACGAACTCGGCGGCGTCGGTTCCCGGCGTGTCGCTGTCGACCTCGTTGATGATGAAGGGCGAAGGGGGTGGTGGTCGCGGGGGTGGCGGTGGCGGTGTGTCCTCCGAATACTGCCCCAACGGGAAGGGGAAGGCTGCCGTGGCGTTGGAGGTCTCTCCGTCCAGCGCGTTCACCCCGCTCGACGTCCAGTTCTCGGGTACGAAGACCGAGCCGTCCTGCCCTGTCTGGTTCACCCGGTATACCCAACCGTCGGTATGGGCCCAAACCGGGAAGGTGGCGAACGTGATCTCGCCGAAGACATCGACCACCGACCCGCTCATGAACAGCTCGATTGCGTCGTCTCCGTTGATATTGACCGCGGGGGAGGTG
>JBOGEU010000584.1:0-4617 GCA_050741995.1 Acidimicrobiia bacterium
CACCGGAGTCGGCAGACGCATGGATCGATGGCCGTCCCGGCCTGTTCAGCGTTGGTGTAGACGAGGCCTTCGAGCTGGGGCGGGCGACCAACCGGCTCCGCATGGGTGCCGTAATCGAGGCAGCGAGAAGAGGCGGAGTGGTCTGATGGAGATCACCCTCCAGTACTTCGACGGCTGCCCCAACTGGAAGACCACCGCCGCTCACCTGTCCCGGCTCATCGAAGGAGGACTCGACGCCACCGTCGGCTATGAGCTGATCGACACCCACAAGGCAGCCGTAAAGCGAGGATTCCGTGGATCTCCCACCGTGCTGATCGGCGGCGTCGACCCCTTCGCCGACCGTAATGCCCCCTTCGGACTGGCTTGCCGTATCTACACCACCGAGCAAGGACTGGCCGGCTCACCGACCCTCGACCAACTCCGAGAAGCCATCACCGCAGCGGGAGGAAGCTGAACGATGACCGCCAGCATCGACCGCACCGAGCTGCTCCGTCTCACCGAAGCCGAGGACGCCCAGATCGTCGACGTCCTCCCCGAATCCGAATACACCGAAGCGCACCTCCCCGGCGCGGTCAACATCCCCCTCAAACAACTCACCGCCGAAACCGCCGCGATCCTCTCCCTGGCCCGGCCGGTCGTCGTCTACTGCCACGACGGATTGTGTGACATGTCCCCACGAGCCGCGTGCCGGCTCGAAGCCCTTGGATTCACCGTGTACGACTATGTCGACGGGATCGCCGACTGGAAGGCCGCCGGGCTACCCACCGAAGGCACAGCTGAGCAAGGACAGACGGTCGCCGACGCCATCAGAACAGAGGTCCCCACCTGTCGACCCGACGAGACCATCGGAGAGATACGGCCTCGAGTGGTGGATGCCGGCTGGGAGGTGTGTGTTGTCGTGGACTGTGACGGCATGGTCATCGGCCGGATCCGCGACTTCGGCCTCGACACGGCCCCGGGCCAGCTTGCAGTGGAGGTCATGGAGCCGGGGCCGAGCACCGTCCGACCCGACGGGCAACTCAAACCGCTGATCCAACGCATGCAGGACCGTAACGCCCCGCATGTGATCGTCACTACACCGCAAGGCAAGCTACTGGGCATCCTCCTCCGCGACGAAGCCGCCGGTCTCCTCGCCGGAGAAACACCGGAACGAATCTGGCGGGACTGCGACTGCTGTCCGGGACGCTGGACGAGCCAACAAGAAGCTACTTGACCTTCAACCCGGGTCGAGGGTTTAGGGTGGATGGCATGGACGGATACAGGATCTCCGCGGCGGCTCGGGCCACCGGTTTCACCGTGTCGGCGCTCCGCTTCTACGAACAAGAGGGAGTGGTGGTCCCGGAGCGGACCCCCACCGGCTACCGCAGCTATCGAGAGGATCATCTCGAGTCGCTGCGGTTCGTCGCCAGAGGCAAACAGCTCGGATTGAGCCTCAACGACATCACAGAACTGCTGGAACTACTCGACGAGGAGGAGTGCGCTCCGGTGCAGACCCGGATCCGTCACCTCGTCCACCAGCGGATCGGCCAGGCTCATGATCAAATCGCAGAGCTAATGGCCTTCACCGCTCAGCTGCAGACAGCGGCTGCTCGACTCGGTGTCCACACCCCGGACGGCGCCTGCGACGACGACTGTGGATGCCGATCCGAGCCCCGCCCAGGTGAACAGGTCGACTCGGTGAAGCTGATCCCCCTCACCGGAACCGGCGCGGGGGATATCGCCTGCTCGCTCAACCCCGAGTCCGTGGGCGCAAGAATCGATGATTGGAATCGGCTGCTCACATCGGCGACAACCCGTGTCTCGGTCCCGAACGGCATCCGCATTGGTTTCGACAATGATGTCGACGTCGCAGCTCTCGCTGAGCTGGCCGCTGCCGAACAGGACTGCTGTTCGTTCTTCGACTTCGACATCGGTATCGGATCAGGTGGAGTTTCTCTGGAGGTCTCCGGACCAGACGACTCCCAGGAGATCATCAGCGCCATGTTCGGAGCGGCCGCATGACCAACAGACTCAAAGCACTTCTCGTCGGAACGGCCAGTCTCGTCTGCTGCATTTCACTGGTCATCGGCATCATCGGAGCCACCACCGGTGTCGCGGGAGCGATCGCCCTGTGGCTTCGCCGCCACGAGGTGGCGTTCCTGGCCGGCATCGGCCTGGCTGCGATAGCGGCACTGATGATCAGCGACCAACGCCCGGGATCGAACAAAGGGCGCGGAGGTGACGTGCAATGAGCGCCAGCGTCGAGATCGAGTACTGCGTCCCTTGCGGTCACCTCGACCGGGCCATCGTCACCCAGCGCGCCATCCTGGAAGCGTTTGGGCGAAAGGTCGACGGAGTCCGGCTCAAGACCGGACATGGTGGCGTGTTCACCATCCGAGTCGACGAACACCAGATCTACGACGAGACCAAAGGCTTCGACCTCGACACCATCATCTCCGACATCGAAGCCCGCCTCTGACTTCTTCATAGTGTTGGCGTCATGACCGTCCTCAGATCCATCGCCCTGTTCGTCGTCGCCGCCCTCGCCGAAATCGGAGGCGTCTACCTCATCTGGCAAGGCGTCCGCGAAAAGAGAGGCCTCACCTATATCGGAGCGGGTGTCATCGCTCTCGGGCTCTACGGGTTGGTCGCCACCCTCCAACCCAGCCCCCATTTCGGACGGATCCTCGCCGCCTACGGCGGTGTCTTCGTCGCCGGGTCATTGGCGTGGGGAATCGCATTCGACGGATTCCGACCCGACCGATACGACATCATCGGTGCAGTCATCTGCCTCATCGGCGTCGCCGTCATCATGTACGCACCCCGAGCCGCCGGTTGACCCGACCCGACAGACCTCCTCTGATCATGAGCCGACGAGTGGCCTACCAGGGAGGTTGATGGGCGGCGATCAGAGATAATCAACGGCTCTCTTGGCGATGGTGATGCCGGCGTCCCACCCGGGGGCGCGCCCACCCTCAGGGGGACGGATCGTCTCCATTGACAGGCCGGTCCGGGTGAGCAGCCATGAGATCACCGAGTTCGAGTTCCACATCTCGCCCGTGGCGAGTTGGTCTCGTCCCCATATGAGCGTAGGGAGCGAGTCGGCCTTCTCGAGGAGGCGCCGTGCATCTTCGGGGTCATCGCTCACCAGTTGGGCACCGCCAATCGCCTCGTCGGCGTCGGGGAGCATGCCGTTGCGCCAGCGTCGAACCTCATAGCGGAAGGTCCGCCATCTGGCCAGCAGTCCAGAGCCGACGACCCCTTCGAGGACTACTCCCCGTGAGGTCGTGTTGCCGTCAGGGCTGGGCCACATGGTTTCCACCACGAACCGGCCTTCAGGGCTGTGTACCTGCAGAGCCGTGTGATAGAGGGCCAACGGCGTGCGTCGCTCACGGTGCGCCTTGATCGCCTCGTAGATGCGGCCATTGAGACGGACGAAACCAGAGCCTCCTGCACCCAGGGGTATCCAGTAGAGGTCGATCCGGGCCGTCGAAGTATCGGGTGCAACCATCGTCTCTACAGCTTGTGACGGACCACCGCCGACGGCTAGGGCACTTGGTCCCTCGCCGGTCGGACCTCTCACCCTGTCGACCCAAAACCCGCTGGCCGTCACAGTGGCTCTCGTTCTGACGATGGGCACCGGTTCCTACCTGGCTTGGACTCGACGCCATGGGACCGGTCAACATCCGCTCAAGAGGAAATGACGGCTCGCCCGTGTACGGCCCGAAGTGTCACCAGCCCTGGGCGTATCCAGACGATGAGGTCAGGTAATGGTGCGAGGTTGTCTGATCCAGCGAACCTGTAGATTGACCCCGGCGTCGTTGATCAGGTTGTAGACGGGGCACCGCGCCTCGGTCTCCTCGACCACATCGCGGAGCCGTTCCTCGCTCTCGTCCGTAACAACCTTCGCCTCCACCCGGACTGTCTGGAAGTGCTGTCTGACACCGCGCACTCCCATCCGTCCCCGGATGTCGATGGAATACTCAGCCGAGAAGTCGATGGAGTCGTAGTCGAAGTCCATCTCAGAGGCTGTCCGGTTGAACGTCACGGACTCGCAGCCGCAGAGGGCGCCCACTACGACCTGCAGCGGAGACGGACCTTCCCCGCTTCCACCATGGGCTTCGGGCTCGTCACATATGAACTTTCCAAACTCTCCTGCATCGATCTCGGTGCGCATGGTTGCCTCGTTCCGGGCTCCCAACCGCTTCCGGCGGATCAACGGCTCCTGCAAGTCACGGGCGGATACGATTTCACTTGCCATGTCAGTTCCATCCTGTAGGAGATCACCCTATCCCACTCGATGTCGCAATCGATTTCCGAATGAAAAATAACCCATCTGACGCAAGGGCAGGGAAGGATCGTCGGCCAGGCCGACAGTTCGCTCGCAAACTGCTTTCGGGAACGAGCCTCGGCCGTAGAGTCGGAGGATGAGCATCGACGAGTACAACTACGCCCGGTTCGACCAGTACGTCGAGTCCGGGTCGGAAGCGGCCGAGTTCGCATTGCCTTCCCAAACCATATGCACGCCGGGCAGCCTGACCCCGACCGCACCGCTCTTCACCTGAACAAAGGCCACGCCATCCGCCACTCCGACACCGTATCTTGGCGGGCCTCAGCATCGAAACCTCCTCGATCCAT
>JBOGEU010000585.1:0-1158 GCA_050741995.1 Acidimicrobiia bacterium
GCACGCGCGATGAACCGGACCTTATGCGCCGTCGCTTCAGACGGTTTGCCGCGTAGTACCAGTCAGAGCCGCGCGAGTCTGGTGGGCGCCAGTTGGCTCAGAGCCCCGTGGATCGGGTCTCGGGTTGGTAGGCCTCGGCCTGGAGTGTGAACAGGTCGGCGTAGAGACCTTCTTCGGCCATGAGCTCGCCGTGGCTCCCATGACCGACGATTCGGCCACCATCGAGCACATAGATGCGATCGGCAGAGCGGACACTCGAAAACCGATGAGAGATCAGGAGCACCGTCCGCCCGGATAGGAGCTGGCTGATCCGCTCGAAGAGCTGGTGCTCGGCCCGAGGATCGAGAGCAGCTGTCGGCTCGTCGAGGATGACGAAGGGTGCGTCCCGATAGAAGGCTCGGGCGAGTGCGAGTCGCTGCCATTGCCCTACCGACAAGTCGACCCCCTGCTCGAATTCGGGGCCGAGCCTGGTGTCGAACCCGTCCGGCAACCCGAGTATGAACGCCGCGGCGTCGGCCCGCTCAGCGGCCCGAGCCACACCGTCACGGTCGTCTATGGACTCGATGCGACCCAGACCGATGTTGTCGGCGGCCGAGAGGTGGTAGTGCTCGAAGTCCTGGAAGATGACAGCTACCGATCGGCGAAGGGCCGCCGGATCGGAATCAGCGACGTCGTAACCATCCCAGAGGATGGCACCGGACCTCGGCGTGTATAGACCGGCGAGAAGCTTGGCCAGGGTCGTCTTGCCCGATCCGTTCTCACCGACCAGAGCTACCACCTCTCCTTTTCTCATCTCGATCGAAACAGCATCGATTGCCGGACGTGAGGCACTCGGATAGGTGAACGTCAGCTCCTTGGCTTCCAAGTGATCGAATCTCGATGGTGCGGAACCGGTCGGTCGGTTGGCGAGCACGGCAGGAATCAGGTCGACGAACGACTGGTAGTCGTCGACGAAAAGTGCGGCTTCCGAAAGGCTCCCTGCCGCCCATCCGGCGCTGGACAGACGGGCTCCTACCACGGCCACCCCGGCCACAGCCACTCCGGCGGCCGAGATAGGGACCGTTCCCGAGGTGGTCAACCAGGCCACAAGCATCAAGGTGAGTCCGAGAAAGGCGCCGGTGGCAAGGTTTGCCAACGTCGAAAAGCGCAGTTGACGAC
>JBOGEU010000586.1:0-1370 GCA_050741995.1 Acidimicrobiia bacterium
ATTCTCAGAGAAGGTCTCGGCAACCGCACGGTCGACGAGGCAGCCCACGAGGCAATCGAGGCGATCATCGACACCCCTATGGCCACACCGGGGAACGTGGAGTTCGCAGACGCCGATTCTATGGTGGTGATCGAAGGGTCCTACGACCACCTTGCCATGGAGCGATCTCGTGACCGGGTGGTGGTCCGATCCAATATGTTCGTGTTACTCGGCGAGCTCAACGACCCACAGGACACTTCTAGCCCGGCCCGCTATCGCCGCGCCTTGGAGTTACTGGGGCCGCGAGCCGGAGGGGTCACCACCGACGACCTGAAGTCGGTATCCAAAGACCACGGGAACGGCCCCGGCCTCGACTCGATCTGTCGTCATTCCGAGGACTATCACGACGAGACGTCACTGTCGGCGATGATCGTCGCCACCAACCGCGACGATCCCGGTAAGACCTCCGTGGATATCGCGGTGGGCAAGCCCTGCTGGGCATGGGACCACGGCGGCGTCGTCTCCCTCGAGATGGGTGAGCCGCATGAGCTGATCGCCGAGCGTTTTCTCAACGGAGACGCCTGGAAGGACTTCTACAGGGAGGACGCTCGGGCTTGAGCCCGCTTGCCCTTTGGTAGCTCAGGCGTTCCAGAGCAGCGACCGTACCTCGTCCGTGTGCTCGCCCAGCAAGGGCGGCGGGGACGAAGGGCGCCGGGGAAGACCGGCGATCGGATTCTTGACCATCGTGAGATTGCCCCGCTGTGGATCGGCCACGGTCTCCAGGCGACCCGCGGCCTCGGGAGACTCGAACACTGCTTCGAGGTCTCTCACTGGAGATACGGGGACCCTGGCCTGTCCCAGAACGGAGACCCAATCATCCACGGTGCGGGTCATAGTCTTGCTCGAGATCTCCTCGACCAGGATCTCCCGGTTCTTCACCCGGGCGCGATTGGTGGAGAATCGCACGTCGTGTTTCAGGTGATCGAGTCCCAACGCCCCGCACAGCCGTTCGAACAGCCGATCGTTGCCGCCTGCGATCACGACATAGCCGTCGGCGGCGGGGAACGCCTGGTATGGGACGATATTGGGGTGGGCAGTGCCCATTGGTTGGGGGACCACACCACCCACCAGGAAGTTGGCTGCCTGGTTGACGAGCGAGGCGATGCTCACATCGAAGAGCGGAACCGTGATCCGCTGGCTCTCACCGGTTTGGTTCAGAAGCTGTAGTGCGGCCAGGACTCCGATGGTGGCATACATCCCGGTCATCACGTCGAGGACCGCCACCCCGACCTTGGCCGGCTCGCCGTTCGAGGTCCCGGTGATGCTCATGAAGCCACTGAGAGCCTGCATTGCGATGTCATATCCCGGCTCCCTCTCCTTCGGCCCGGACC
>JBOGEU010000587.1:0-2258 GCA_050741995.1 Acidimicrobiia bacterium
GAGTAGAAGTTCCGCACCTCGTTGGCCACGAAGTACTCGGCGATGTCGCCCATCATCTTCAGTGAGAACTCGGTCGAGAAGATGCAGGTGTTCTGGCCCTGGTCCTCTTTGAGGATGTCGGCCTGGACCGTGCCCCGCACCCGGGACACGGTCTCGGCCCTGATCCGGTCGTAGTCCTCGGTGGGGAGCACCTGGTCCCCGGTCACCCCGAGCAGCCGCAGACCCAGGCCGTCGTGACCGTCGGGGAGATCGCCCGAGTAGATGGGGCGGGCCCGGTCGCCGTAGATCTCACCGATCCTTGCCTCCACCCGGCCCCAGAGGCCGTTCTCGGTGATGTGGGTCTCACATGCCTGGTCGATGGCGGCGTTCATGAAGAAGGCGAGGATCATCGGCGCCGGGCCATTGATCGTCATCGACACCGAGGTGGCCGGGTCGGACAGGTCGAAGCCGGAGTACAGCTTCTTCGCATCGTCGAGGGTGGCGATGGAGACCCCCGAGTTGCCCACCTTGCCGTAGATATCCGGCCGCTCGTGGGGATCCTCCCCGTAGAGGGTCACCGAGTCGAATGCAGTAGACAGCCGTATCGCCGGCTGGCCCGCCGCCAGGTAGTGGAACCGCCGGTTGGTCTGCTCCGGTGGGCCTTCGCCGGCGAACATCCGGGCCGGGTCCTCCTCGGCTCGCTTGAACGGGTAGACACCCGCGGTGTAGGGGAACCCCCCCGGCACGTTCTCCTGGAGCAGCCATGTGAGCCGGTCGCCCCACGACCGATATCGAGGAAGTGCGACCTTGGGGATGGGGGTATGGCTCAGGGTCTCCTGGTGTAGTGGGACCTCGATCTCCCTGCCCCGCACCAGGTACACGAATTCCTCGCCGGAGTACTCGGCGACCATCCCATCCCAACCTTCCAGCGCCTTCCGGTTCTCCTCGTCCAGCCGGTTCCTCACCTCCCCGACGAGGTCCCCGACGTCGGCTCCTTGCTCCCCCGCTCCCTCCAGGCGGTAGAGGGCGTCGGCGATCTCCGCCTGCTCCGCCGCCCAGGTGTCATAGCCCCGATTCGTCGCCACGATCTCGGCCAGGTAACGGGACCTCTCGGCAGGGACGACATGCTGCTTGGCCGCATCGTCGAGGGGCAGGTCCAGCTTCGACTCGAGGACCAGGCCATGGCGCCCCAGCTCGGCGATCAATGCCCGGTAGAAGCGGTTGGTGCCCGGGTCGTTGAAGTCGGAGGCCACGGTGAGATACACCGGTAGCTCATCGTCGGCGGCCGTGAATGCCAGCCGGTTCCGCTTGTACTGCTTGCGAACATCGCGCAAGGCGTCATCCGCCCCCTCCTTGTCCGCCTTGTTGATCGCCACCATGTCGGCGAAATCCAGCATGTCGATCTTCTCCAACTGGGTCGCCGCCCCGTACTCGGGGGTCATCACGTAGATGGAGAGGTCGGAGAAGTCGACGATCTCGGTGTCGGATTGGCCGATGCCCGAGGTCTCCAGCAGCACCAGGTCGAACCCCGCCGCCTTGACTACGTTCAGAGCCTGGCTGACATGGGGCGACAGGGCGAGATTGGCCTGTCGTGTGGCCAGCGAGCGCATGTACGCCCGGGGATGGGGCAGGGAGTTGAGCCGGATCCGGTCACCGAGCAATGCGCCGCCCGATCGCCGCTTCGACGGGTCGACCGACACCACGGCAACCCTCAGCTCGTCGAAATCGATGAGGAGCCGACGCAACAACTCGTCTACCAGGCTCGACTTGCCCGAGCCCCCGGTCCCGGTGATGCCCACCACCGGCGCCGGGGAATGGGCCGCCTTCGCCTCGATTTGCTCGAAAACGTCCTGGTACTTGTCGGGGAAGTTCTCGGCAGCCGAGATCAATGTGGCCACCAGCTTGGGGTTGCCCGCATCCAGGTTCTCGACCTCGAAATCCTCGCTCATCTCACCCAGCGGGAAATCAGAGCGGGACAGCATGTCGCTCACCATCCCCTGCAGGCCCAGGCGGCGCCCGTCGTCCGGTGAGTAGATCCTGGTCACCCCGTATTCCATGAGCTCCTCGCCCTCGGCAGGCAGGATGGTCCCCCCGCCCCCGCCGAACAGCCTGATGTGACCGGCATCCCGCTCCAGGAGAAGATCCCGCAGATAGCGGTAGAACTCCATGTGCCCACCCTGATACGAGGTGACCGCGATGGCCTGCGCATCCTCCTCGATCGCCGTCTGAACGATGTCGATACCGGCCCGGTTGTGGCCGAGATGGATCACCTCGGCCCC
>JBOGEU010000588.1:0-4702 GCA_050741995.1 Acidimicrobiia bacterium
CCGAGGCGGCCCACTCCGCTCCGCTTCCCCGAGAACCCGCCAAAGGCGGTGTGGGGCTGCCAATAAGTGGGCACGTCGTTGAGATTGACTATTCCTGCCTCGAGCCTCTCACCCGCGTAGGCGGCAAGCTGGGGATCGGAGGTGAACACCCCAGCCACCAGACCCAGGTCGTTGTCGTTGGCGAGGCCGATCGCCTCGTCGATCTCCGCGAAGGTGATGACGGAGGCGACGGGGCCGAAGGTCTCCTCACGGAAGATCTCCATCTCAGGAGTGACTCCGTCCACCACCGTCGGCCGGTAGTAGAGGTGCGTGGGGCGATCGTCGGCCCTACCTCCCCCGGCGAGCACGGTGGCCCCGGAACTGGCGGCATCGGCCAGGTGACGGTCGATCTTGGCCGCGGTGTGCTCGTTGTTGAGAGGGCCCATCGTGGTGTCGGGGTCGAGTGAGGCGCCCAATTTGATGGCCTCCGCACCCTTGACCAAGCCCTCCACCACACGGTCGTGCAGGCTCTCGTGAACGATGATGCGCTCCGTCGAGTCACAGATCTGTCCGGCATTGGCGAAACAGCCAGAGATCATCCGACCGATGGCCATGTCCACGTCGGCGTCAGCGAAGACGATTGCCGGGCAGTTGCCCCCAAGCTCAAGCAGCACCGGCTTGGCCCCGGCAAGCCGGGCGATGCGATCGCCGGTCTGCGGGCTCCCGGTGGCCCCGACCGCATCGACCCCGGGATGGGACACGATCGCCTCGCCGACAGTAGGGCCGTCGCCGGTCACTACGTTGACCGCACCCGGCGGAGCTCCGGCATCATCGATGGCTCGAGCCAGATGCAAGGCGGTGAGGGGGGTCAGCTCGGACGGCTTCCAGACGATGGCGTTGCCGCCGGCCAGTCCGGCACAGAGGTACTCGGTGGGGATGGTGGCGGGGAAGTTCCAGGGAGTGATCACCCCATAGACGCCACGGGGCTGGCGAATGGTGAAGATGCGCTTCTGCGGGTCGCTGGAGGGGACCACCTCCCCCTCGAGGCGCTTTATGACCTCGGCGGCATCGCGCCACATCTCGACGGCCGCCTCCACCTCCCCGAGTGCCTCCGAGTGGAAAGGCTTGCCCTGCTCTTGGGCCAAATCCCGGGCGATCTCCTCCTTGCGGTCGCTGATGACGTCGGCGATGGCGTGGAGCAACCCGCCCCGCTGGTAGGGGCCCATGGAGGCGATCTGATGACGAGCTGCCCGGGCCGCCTCGACTGCCTGGTCGACGTCCTCGGCGGTGCCCATGGGAACCTCCGCCAAGAGCTCACCTGTGGCGGGGCTAAGGACCGGGATGGAGCCCGTGCAGGTTCCTTCCACCCATTTCCCTCCAATGAACAGCTGCTTGCGGTCGGGCACCCATTCCTCCTTTTCACTCAATGAACCGTCTCGACCGACCAATGATACCGAGGTGTCGAAGGCCTCCCCGAGGGACCTCGCCGTTCGAGCGTCACCGAGCCGTCAAGAGCTGCAGGAGTGATGCCAGCCTCGTTCATCATTCGCTGGTTGCCCAACGTACAAATCACAAGCAACCTTGCCCGCTTCAAGGGAGCCCTTGAAGGCGGGGAAGTCTGAAAACCGAGAAACGACAGCCCGACCATCGCCCACCAGAGCCCACTAGCGCGCCGTTGGCCGGATCGGCGCAGAGGTCAAGCGACGTCAGGAGAGGTCGGTCCCCACCGGGTTATCGCAGCAGAATCTTGGGCCACAGCTGGGCCACAACACACGTGAGCTTTGGTGAACCCACGCGAGATCTGACCAGATCAAATCACCTGGTAGATGCCGGTATTTCCAAGACAGCCCAGGTCAAGGAACGAGACGAAAACGGTCTGAAAAACCGGAGGTCGACGGATCGACGCCGTCCATGACCACCAGAATTGCCCTTGTAGGGTTTGGGGGTTTCCCGGCCTCGACTGTCGGCGCCTGGTGCTGGCGCCATGGGTCTGACACCAAGCTGACACCCGGAAAGGCCTCATCCTCGACCCTTGATCGTCTTACGACCAGAGAGCGACCGAGCTGATGACCAGGCGCGTCCTCTACTTCCTGTTCAGACCCGGGTGAAGTTGGGAGATCTGTCCCCCGCCGCCGCAAGCGTGACCGATGGGTGCGGGTTCCGATAGCCGGAATGACGACTCGGGACCGCACCTTTCGGCCCCGCGAGGGGCGCCGGGAGGCGAAAGGTGTGGTCCGTCGAGCCGGGGGACGCGATCAGCTCAATTCTGATCGCGTGGGCTGGTCCGAGAGGACCTCACTGCGGCGAGGGCGAGCACCCCCGTTGCCAGCAGGACCAATGCGAGCCAACCCAAGGTTTCGGCGTCGAAGCCGGTGAACGGCAGGGTGTCGGCCACGATGGTGACGCCGGCAACCTCATCGGCGACCGTCGACGGAGTCGTGGCCGGGTCGGAGGGCTGGGTGGTGCTGGTGGTGATCACCGTACCGAGCACCTCGTCCTCAACCGTGGTGGTCGTGTCTTGAGTTGTGGTCGTCTCATCGAGAATCGTGGTGGTTGTGTCACCGATCGTGGTCGTCGACCCATTCTCAGTTGTGGTCGTCTCCCCAACGGTGGTGGTCGACCCGTCCTCGGTCGTGGTCGTGTCCTCCGTGGTGGTGGTCGTCCCGTCCACGAAGACACAGAGACGGATATGCGAAATCGCATTCTGCAGCCCGTTGCTGAAGGTATGGCTCCCGTTGCCGTAGGGCCCGGGCTCCTGAATGGTGGTACCGGACTTGACCGATATGTCGACGTACTGGCCCTGAGCCAGACCACTGATGGTGAAGGTCAACTCATGTGAGTTGGAACCGTTGTCCCACGTGTCCACAGAGACCTCGACGCCAGGAAAAGCCGACGGGCTCTTGTCTCCTGAGGTATTCACCTGGAACTCGACGCAGTTCGACGGTATCGGCCCGGTCGCCGGTATGTGCGTGCCCCACGCACTGGGGCCCCATGCCACCAGCACGATCGAGATCACCGTCACCGCCGCGGTCAGACCGGCAAGGTTGAGACGCCAGCGATTCGTAACCATGTATCCACCCCTTATTCCTCATAGGGGCTCGGTCTCACCACTGGCTTCGCCAGGCCCAAGGTGACCGCATATGCGGGCCTAGCGTCGACGCCTCCCCTGATTCCCACGAATGTGTGACCGTGGTCACGCATCCACAGAAGTCATCGCCGGAGTGAGGGTCTGAGATGCGGCTATTCGACGGAACCCCGAGTGGACTAGTGCTCGGGCACTAGCCCCTGAGCCTCCGTGCTCGCCGCGACGGACGATGATGCAGCCGGCTCGGACGTTCACCCATTCGATCCCCTCGGGCCACGCGTAGCCTTGAAAGGATGACCGATCACGAGGACGCCCTTGTCCGTGGCGGGAGGGCGTTCGGGGAGAGCCGATGGTCGGAGGCGTACGAGATCTTCTCCGAGTTGGACCGACGGGGAGAGCTGCCACCCGAGGAGCTCGAGTTGCTCTCAACCGCTTCGTTCATGCTGGGGCGGATCGGAGACATGACGTCGGCATCGGAAAGGGCCCACCGCGCCTATATGGACAACGGCGATCTCTTTCCCGCGGTGAGGACGGCAGTGTGGCTGGGGACCAACCTGGCGAGCCGCGGGAAACTCGCCCAGGCCAGCGGATGGCTGGAGAGGGCGCAGCGGCTGATGGAGCCGGTCGAGGACGATCGCCTGGAGCGTGGATACATGCTCTTGCCTGCCATGTTCAAGCACCTCGCCGCCCAAGAGTACGAACAGGTGGTCGCGGTGGCGACGGAGGCAGCCTCGATCGGAAGGCGATTTGGGGATCACGACCTGGTCGCGTTCGCCATGCACCTACATGGCAGGGCTCTCGTCAGGGACGGACAAGCCGAGGAAGGTCTCAGGCTCTTCGACGAGGTCATGGTGGCGGTCACCGCCGAGGAGCTGTCGCCAATGGTGACAGGTCTTGTCTACTGCAGCGTCATCGAGGGTTGCTATGAGATTCGTGAGATCCGGAGGGCCGCGGAGTGGACGACGGCACTCTCGACGTGGTGCGATAGCCAACCCGATCTCGTCGCTTTCACCGACCAATGCCTTGCCCATCGCGCCGAGATCATGCAGCTCCGAGGCATATGGGCGGAGGCCCTGGAGCAAGCTCACAGAGCACACGAACGAAGAGGCAGCGGCCTTGTCGCGGCACAGGCCTATTACCAGCAGGCCGAGATCCACCGGCTTCGGGGTGAGTTCGGGCATGCGGAGGAGGCCTACAGCCAGGTCAGTCTCAACGGCGGTGATCCCAAGCCGGGTCTGGCCAGGCTGCGGCTCGCCCAGGGCAATCCCGACGCCGCGGTGGCCTCCGTCGACCGGGCTCTCACCGAGACGCGGGAAGTGATTCGGAGGCTGGCGATTCTACCCGCGTACGTGGACATCATGTTGACCGTTGGAGACGTGCCGGCGGCCCGGAGCGCGTCCGATGAGCTGCTGGCCATCGCCGGCCAGACCGGGATCGATATGTACCGGGCCTGGGCGGGATATGCACTCGGTGTCGTCGATCTCGCCGACGGCCTTGCCGGCAAAGCCATTCCCAGCCTCAGAGACGCTTTCAAGTTGTGGCAGGCCCTCGATGTGCCGCATGAGATGGCCCGCACCAGGACTTCGCTGGCCAAGGCCCTGCTCTCGGTGGGCGACGAAGACACGGCGAACCTCGAGC
>JBOGEU010000589.1:0-3228 GCA_050741995.1 Acidimicrobiia bacterium
CCGAGCAGACCAGCTGGGAGTTCGGACCTCTGCGCATTGTGCCGCGCGACCTGTGGACGATCGTCATCTCGGTGATCGTGCTGCTCGGTGTGGCCCTGTTCATCCAGCGGAGCCGCATGGGCAAGGCTATGCGGGCGGTGTCCGACAACCGTGACCTCGCGGAGTCGTCGGGCATCGACGTCGACCGGGTCATCAACTTCGTGTGGGCTGCAGGCGCGGGGCTGGCCGCATTCGGCGGGATCCTCCACGGCCTGTCGCAGGAGGTGACGTGGCAGATGGGGTTCCAGCTGCTGCTGTTGATGTTCGCGGGGGTGGTGCTGGGCGGCCTGGGCTCCGCGTACGGCGCGCTCGTCGGCAGCCTGGTCGTGGGCGTCGCCGTCGAGTTGTCGACACTCTGGATCCCTTCGGAGTTCAAGACGGTCGTCGCCTTGAGCATCCTGGTGCTCATCCTGCTGGTGCGACCACAGGGCATCCTGGGCCAACCGGAACGGGTGGGGTAGGGGGCGCGCCATGGATTGGGGCACGATTCTCGACAACTCGATCTCCCAGATGATCCGGCCGCTCACCGCGGTGTTCGCACTGGCCGCGATCGGGCTCAACGTCCACTTCGGCTACACCGGGCTGCTGAACTTCGGCCAGGTCGCCTTCATGGCCGTGGGTGCCTACGGGGTGGCCATCAGCGTCCTGGAGTTCGGCGTGCCGCTATGGGTCGGCGTGCTGATCGGCGTCGGCGCCGCCGTCGTGCTCGCCGCCCTGCTCGGCATACCAACGCTCCGGCTGCGCGCCGACTACCTCGCCATCGTCACCATCGCCACTGGCGAGATCCTGCGCTTGACGATCATGGCACCGTCATTCCGCGACTTCACGGGTGGGTCCGACGGGCTGTCGGGCTACAACGACGACTTCACCGATCTCAACCCGTTCTCCGCGGGCAGCTATGGGTTCGGGTTCCTCAAGTTCAACGCCGGCGCCACCTGGAACATCGTCGTCGGATGGTCGCTGGTGCTCCTGGCCGTGCTCCTGGTCTGGCTGTTGATGCGTAGCCCCTGGGGCCGCGTCGTGAAAGCGATCCGGGAGGACGAGGATGCGGTCAGGGCGCTGGGCAAGAACGTGTTCGCGTACAAGATGCAGAGCCTGATCGTCGGCGGCGTGATCGGTGCCTTCGCGGGGATGTACCTGGTCATACAGCAGGGATCGACCATTCCCGGCAACTTCACGCCGGCGCAGACGTTCTACGCGTACGTCGCGCTCATCCTCGGGGGGGCGGCACGCATCTGGGGACCGGTGGTGGGATCGATGATCCTGTGGGGACTGATCGTCTTCACCGAGGAGGTTCTCACCGGGCTCGTGGAGAACGACTACATCTCGAGCGATCTGATCAGCACCAACCAGGTCGCCCAGGTACGCCTGATGCTGGTCGGCCTCGGCCTGGTGCTGCTGATGATCTTCCGACCTCAGGGCATCTTCGGCGATCGAAACGAGCTCATGTTGGATGAACGATGAGCACCGGCGCGGCGTTCACCAAGGTCCCAGTCGACCCGTTCGAGGCGGTGGGCGAGGAGCCGGGCTCGCCCAAGCCCGATCCCATCCTCGTTGCCGACAGCGTCACCCGCCGCTTCGGCGGGCTGATGGCGGTAAACGTCGACCACTTCGAGATCCAGCGCGGGTCGATCACCGCGCTCATCGGGCCCAACGGCGCCGGTAAGACGACCTTCTTCAACGTCCTCACCGGGTTCGACCATGCCAACACGGGGACCTGGTCGTTCGACGGTGAGGACATCACCGGCCTGGTGGGGCACCGCGTGGCGCGCCGCGGCATGGTGCGGACGTTCCAGCTCACCAAGGCGCTGTCCCGCCTCACCGTGATCGAGAACATGAAGCTGGGCGCCACGGATCAGGTGGGTGAGAACTTCTTCCGGGCGCTGCTGCGCCCCGTATGGCGCAAGCAGGAGCAGGAGATCGAGGAGCGGGCCGAGGGGCTGCTCGAACGGTTCAACCTCGCCCACATGCGCAACGAGTTTGCCGGCACGCTGTCCGGCGGCCAGCGCAAGCTGCTGGAGATGGCCCGCGCCCTGATGGTGCAGCCCCAACTGGTGATGCTCGACGAGCCGATGGCCGGTGTGAACCCGGCGCTCGCCCAATCCATCATCGGGCACGTCGAGGGGCTCCGCGAAGAGGGTCTCACGGTGCTGTTCATCGAACACGACATGGACGTGGTGCGGACCATCAGCGACTGGGTCGTGGTGATGAGCGAGGGCCTCCTGATCGCCGAGGGTCGCCACTCCTCGATCGTGACCAACCCGCGGGTCATCGACGCCTACCTCGGCGCCCACCACGGCACACCGCTGGATCGCGCAGAGCAGGACCAGCAGCTGGCAGAGGCGGAGCAAGCGATCGACGCCGAGGAGCAGGTGCGCGAGGAGGCCCAGTGACCGACAGCGCAGCGACCGACGGCGCAGTAGTCGAAGGCGCAGTTGTCGACGGCGACGACCGAGAACCCCTGCTGGCGGCAATCGACGTCGTGGCCGGCTACGTGCCCGGTGTGAACATCCTCAACGGCACCGACCTCGAGCTGTTCCAGGGCGAGCTCATCGGCATCATCGGTCCCAACGGCGCGGGCAAGTCCACCCTCGTCAAGGCCCTCTTCGGGCTCATCCCGGTGCGCGAGGGCAAGGTTATGTACGACGGCCAGGACGTAACCGGCATGAGGGCGCACAAGCTGGTGTCGATGGGCATCGGCTACGTCCCGCAAACGGAGAACGTGTTCCCCCAGCTCACCGTCGCCGAGAACCTGGAGATGGGCATCTACCTGAGACCCAAGGACTTCGGTGAGCGGTTCGACGTCGTTACGACGATGTTCCCGCGTCTGGCCGAGCGCCGGACGCAGCGCGCGGGGTCGCTGTCGGGTGGCGAGCGCCAGATGCTGTCGTTGGGCCGGGCGGTGATGATGGACCCCAAGGTCCTGCTGCTCGACGAGCCGTCGGCGGGCCTGTCACCCGCCTACCAGGACGAGGTCTTCATCAACTGCCGCAGGATCAACGACGCCGGCGTCTCGATCGTCATGGTCGAACAGAACGCCAACCGCTGCCTGCAGATCTGTCACCGCGGCTACGTGCTCGACCAGGGACGCAACGCCTACACCGACGAGGGCAACGCGCTGCTCAACGACCCCAAGGTCATAGAGCTCTACCTAGGCACCCTAGCCAGGGTCGACTAGCACACCGCAGC
>JBOGEU010000590.1:0-1588 GCA_050741995.1 Acidimicrobiia bacterium
ACTGGGTACTGGCCGAGCGACAAGGTCAAACCGCGGCCCGCAACATGCTCGGCCACGACGTGGTCTTTGACGATCCGCCATTTTTCTGGAGCCAGCACTACGACGTCCCGATCAACATGACCGGCCACGCCGACGGTTTTGACGAAGAGATCGTGGTGGGCAGCGCCAGCGATCGTGACGTGCTCGTCGGGTACCGCAAGGCCGGATCCATCCAGGCCGTCGCCTCGATCTACCGCGACCTCGACAGCCTTCGGGCCGAGCGGGCCCTGGCATCCGATGACCAAGCAACGCTCGCGCAGCTGCTCAGTGGCAACACAGAACGAGGAGCATGAACCCAGAGAGGAAAGCCCATGACCCGCCTACAAGACCTGCACATCGAACATGACCAGAGCCCCTGGCTCGACAACCTGACCAGGGACTATCTCCGCAACGGCACACTTCAGGAGCTCATCGCGCAAGGTATTCGGGGTGTCACCGCCAACCCCTCCACCTTCGCCAAGGCCATCACCGGATCGGACGCCTACGACCTCCAGCTCAGGGCACTCCTCTCGGCTGGGGGCACTATCGACGATGCCTACTGGCAACTCGTCATCGACGACGTCTCCGATGCCCTCGAAGTGTTTGGTCCCCTCCACGAGGAGAGCCGAGGCACCGACGGGTTCGTGTCTCTCGAAGTCGCACCCGGACTGGCCGGAGACACCAACGCCACCATTGGCGCCGCCCGGAAGTTCCACCAAAGAATCAATCAGCCCAACTTGATGGTGAAGATCCCCGCCACCGACGCCGGGATCCCCGCCATCCGGGCGATGACGGCCGAAGGTCGCAACATCAACATCACCCTAATCTTCTCCCTCGCCCGCTACGAACAAGTGATCGAGGCTTACATGTCGGGTCTCGAAGAACTCGTCAAGGCCGGCGGTGATCCCTCGCCGGTGCACAGCGTTGCCTCGTTCTTCGTCAGCCGGGTCGACACCGAAGTCGACCGACGCCTGGAGGCCATCGGGACCCCGGAGGCGACGGCGCTGCGGGGGCTGGCTGCGGTGTCGCAGGCCAAGCTGGCCTACCGCCTGTTCCGTCACCGGTTCTCCGGCGAGCGGTGGGAGCGCCTGGCGGCTCTCGGCGCCAGGCTCCAGCGCCCGCTGTGGGCGTCGACCTCGACCAAGAACCCGGCCTACCCGGACACGCTCTACGTCGACAGCCTCATCGGACCCGACACCGTCAACACCCTCACCGAGGCGACCATCGCCGCCTTCGAGGACCACGGCACCGTGGCCCAGACCGTGGACGCCGGCATCGCCGATGCCCGGTTCGTGCTGAAAGCGCTGGGCCGGGTGGGCGTCGACATGGCCGCCGTAGGCCGCACCCTCGAGGACGAGGGCGTGGCCAGCTTCCAGAAGTCCTTCGACCACGTGCTGGCGGCGCTGGCGACGAAGGGCCGCGGCCGGGCCGCCGCCTGACCATGGATTGGACGGGCTGGGCGCTGTTCGGGCTGGTCGCCACGTCGGCGTTGACCGCGGTGATGATCGCCGCCCAGCTGGCCGGGATCAGCCGCCTGGACCTGCCGCTGCTCCTCGGCACGGTCGTGACC
>JBOGEU010000591.1:0-9200 GCA_050741995.1 Acidimicrobiia bacterium
CTTCGCGACAACGCGGCAGCCAGCTTGACCGAGGCCAGCCCATCTCGATACAAGACGAAATCGGTGGAGCTGACGGGATTTGAACCCGTGACCCCCTCGTTGCGAAAGATGCGGACAAAACGCTGTGACCAGGGGGAACGGTGCGCATGCACGGTCCTGTGGCGCGTCTGTGGCACCAGCGGCGTGAGACACTTGACGACGTGACAGCAGCCCCCTCGCGTAGTAAATCCGCCAAGCCAGGGAACCCGTCGTCACGATCAAGGTCTCAATACAAAAGGGCCGTCCTCAAGAGCCTGATCCGGGCGAGGGCGGGGGCCCTTGCCAGAGTTCCCGGGCCGTGCAGCGTGGGTTAGCCGGCGACCAGGTGGTGATCGAGTTAGACCCGTCTAATCGTCGTCGCCGGGTACATCGTGTGAAGCGGGAGGGGAAGATGCCTCCGTGTCGCGGAAGACTGGCAGCCTCAGTCCTTTGAGCAGGACTGCGTTGGTGGCGACCAGGAAGCTCGACCCGGACATGGATAGGGCGGCCCATTCGGGCCGGAGCACCCACCCGAGCGAGGGGTAGAGGAGGCCGGCGGCAATGGGGAGAGCCAGGCTGTTATAACCGACGGCCCATCCCAAGTTCTGGCGCATCTTGCGGAGTGTGCCCCGGCCGATGCGGATGGCAATGGGCACGTCGAGAGGGTCGGAGCGCATCAGTACCACGTCTGCGGTCTCGATGGCAACATCGGTGCCTGCTCCGATGGCGATACCCAGGTCGGCGGTGGCGAGAGCGGGTGCGTCGTTGACTCCGTCTCCGACCATGGCAACCTTCTTGCCCCGGCCCTGTAGCACGGCCACTCTGGTCGCCTTGTCCTCGGGTAGCACCTCGGCGATGACGGTGTCGATGCCGAGCTGGCCGGCGATCCGATCGGCGGTCGCCTGATTGTCACCGGTGAGCATGACCACCTCGATGCCCAGATCGTGGAGGTCGCGGATCGCCTCGGCGGACGTCTCACGTGCCGCATCGGCGATACCGATCACCGCGGTGGCATTGCCGTCGACGGCGGCAAAGACCGCAGTCCGTCCCCCGGCGGCAAGCTCGTCACGGCGTGGGCCCATGTCACCGAGTCGCACTCCCTCCCGTTCCATGAGCCGGGAATTGCCGACAACCACCCGATGACCGGCGACGGTGGCGATCGCGCCGTGGCCGGGTACGTTCTCGAAGGCCTCCGCGGTAGCGCTGTCGGCGCCTTGGGTGGTCGCGTAGCGGACCACAGCCTCGGCGAGAGGATGCTCCGACTCTCGTTCCACGGCGGCGACGAGACGCAGCACGTCGGCCGGTGACCCGTCGGTGATGAAGTCGGTGACCTCAGGCTCGCCCTTGGTCAGGGTGCCGGTCTTGTCCAGCACAACGGTGTCGATCCGGGCCGAGGTCTCAATGGCCGACGCATTCTTGAACAGCACCCCGCGGCGGGCGCCGAGTCCGGTGCCGACCATGACCGCGGTCGGTGTGGCCAGACCGAGTGCGTCGGGACAGGTGATCACCACCAAGGTGATCGCGAAGAGCAGGGCGGTAGAGAACGTTTCACCTGCCAGCAGCCAGCCACCCAGGGTGAGCGCACCGCCGATGAGGGCCACGAAGACCAGCCAAAAGGCGGCCCGGTCGGCGAGACGCTGACCCGGTGCCTTCGAGTTCTGAGCCTCCTGGACCAGCTGGACGATCTGGGCGAGGGCGGTGTCGGCGCCGACCTTGGTGGCCCGGACCCTGAGGGTGCCGTTCTTGTTGATGGTGGCTCCCACCACTTCGGTTCCTGGTTGTTTGTGTACGGGGAGGCTCTCCCCGGTGACCACCGACTCGTCCACCTCGGACTCGCCATCTTCGACCACTCCGTCGACGGGCACCCGGGCGCCGGGACGGATCAGCAGGAGGTCACCAACGGCAACTTCTGCGGTGGGCACCTCGAGCGTCTCGGTGTCTCGGATGACGACCGCCATTGGTGGGGCCAGGTTCAGCAGGGTGCGGATCGCGTCGTTGGCACCATCCCGGGCCCGCATCTCGAACCAATGACCCAACAGCACGAACACCGCCAGCATGGCAGCCGCCTCGTAGAAAACATCGCCTCCCCCGGTGAGGGTGACCACCAGGGAGTAGACCCAACCGGCACCAATAGCGACCGCCACGAGAACCATCATGTCCAGGGTGCGTCGACGCAGCGCGGCCACCGCCCCTTCGAGAAAGATCCAGCCGGACCAGAACACCACCGGCAGGCTGAGCAGGAGGCCGAACACATCGTCTCGGAGACCGAACGGCGTCCCCAGGGTGAAGCCGAGGGTGTCACGTCCCAACGGTGAGTACAGGACGATGGGAATGGTGAAGAACAGCGCCACCAGGAACCGGTTACGCATGTCGGCCACCATGGCCTCCATCGACATCTCGCCGTGGCTGCCGTGACCCATGACCGCATGCGGCGACCGCTCCTCGCCGGGCTCCGCCTGCGGAGCTTCCACATAGCAGACGTGGTCGGGGACTGATTCTCCGGCGCAGTGGTAGCCGCATTCGACTACCCGCTCACGGAGAGCGTCGGCGGTAGTTACCTCAGGGTCGAAGGTGACTGTGGCGGACTGCGCCACCGGATTGGCCTCCACGCCTAGGACTCCGGGCTGGCGGCCGAGGAAGGCTTCCACCTTGTTCTTCTCGGAGGCGAACTGCATCCCCCCAACCTGCAACACCACCGACTCGGTTTGAAGCTGGGTGTGGTGGGCGTGGGCGGTCATCAGGCGTCTCCCATCTCGGAACCGTCATCGCTGGTGGGCTCTTCGGACCCTTTGAAACCTACTGAGGCGAGCCCGGCGTGGGCTGCTCTCACTGCGGCCAGCCCCGGATGCTCTCCTTCCTTGACGTGTGGAACCGGTCTTGTGGTCCCCGGCAGGAAGACGGTGGTGATACCGAGGGAACGGTTGGTGGCCTCTGTAGAAGCTTCGGCATCTTCGAATCCGGTGAGGGCGCGGATGGCGTCGATGTTCTCCGGGATGGCGATGGCCTCGTTGTGCACCTGGTAGGTGAGATACACCTCCCGCTCGTCGACGGCGAGGGCGTCGTCCCATACCGCCACCTCCCACATGTCGCCCCTGGGTCGGTCCAGGTCACGTATGAGCTCGATGACCGTGTTCAGCCACGAGGCCGTCTCCGGATCGGATCAGCGCCACCCGCGGTTCGTCGTGGAGAGCATCTCGCAGCTCGTCGATAGCGACCGATCGTTTGGTTTCCACCATGGCGAAGTGGATTTGGGAAAGGTTGAACGGCCCGGCTGCGGCCATGGTGGTCAGGTCGAGGTCGGTGAGGACCGTCTTGCTGTCCGGCCCCTGATGACTGGGAACCTTCACCTCGGGGTTCAGGGTGTTGATCATCCCCGTGTCGTGGGACTCCCAAGGGTCGGTTCCCCGTCTCAGCACCACCACCCGGGCCCGGTCCACCCAGCCCCGGCGATGCAGCGAGTGCAGCACCCGCGACATGCCTGTGGTGTTGCAGGAGACCACTCGGGTGAACGGAGCATCGACCGAATCCTGATAGTTGACCTGGGCCACGAAGGAGTGGCCGGCGAGCTCATGTGACTCTCCGCCCTGGAAGATGGCCTTCACCCCGGCGTCCATGTAGGCCTGCTTGTTGCCGGCTCCGACCCCCATGCGCCCGCCATCTGCAACGGTGTGGTCGGGCCGATCTATGGGGGCATGTACGAGGGGCGATCCCCGATCTGCTCGGAGACCGTGTCGAGGATCGAGAGAGGCACCCCGTGCCTTTGTCCGATCCGAATCAGCCGCAGCACGTATCCGGGGGTGTCGTTTTAGCCGTCGACCCGCTCGGCTGCGATCTCGTCCATCACGAATTGGCAGCCGAGTTCGGCGACCAGGCGGGAGGCCATCCCCACATGGTCGGGATGGAGATGAGAGACGACCAGCGTGTGGACGCCGCTCTCGTCCAAACCGAGCTCCTTCAGACCTTCTCGGAGTGCCTCTCTCCCCGGCTCCCAGTCGGTGCCGCAGTCGATGAGTAGGAGTCCCCCATCCGCCTCGATGGCATAGACGTTCACCCAGAGCAGGGTCTTGAAAGGGAGCGGTGCCGGGATGAGATGGATCCCGTCCCCCAGAGACCGGGGTTGAGGCATCGAGTTCATCCGTGGTCGACGGGATCCTTGATCCCGAAGGTGATGTCCAGTGTCACGGTGAACAGGGTCGGCGCGCCCGAATCGTCGACCTTGCCTCCCACCTCGACGATCCGGAAGCTCTGGATGTCGGAGATGGGTGCGGTGGCTCTGGCCAGGCAGGTGCGAATCGCGTCCTCGATCGAGCCGCCCCGCCTGCCCGGAGAGCCGGATGGTCTTGGTGATGGAGGACATGGTGGCGCGACGGTAGCGTTCGAGGGCTGCGGTATAGCCTCCTCGTCAGTGACGGCCTTCCTCTTCGATCTCGACGGGACCCTCCTCGACAGCGTCTACCAGCATGTCCTCTCCTGGCGGGAGGCCCTAGAGGCCCACGACATCAGACTTTCGGTGTGGAAGATCCACCGCAAGATCGGGATGAGCGGCGGCCTGTTCACTCAGGGCCTGCTGCGGGAGACCGGAAGACCCTTGAGCCCAGAGCTGATCGCCGCTGTCCAGGAGGCCCATGCCAAGGCCTATCAGCGGCGCATGGACCAGGTTCGTCCCCTTCCCGGCGCGCAAGAGCTACTCGACCATCTCAGCGCTGTTCAGGTCCCGTGGGCCGTGGCCACCAGCGGCCGGACGGGCAGCGCGGCTGCCGCCCGCCGCTTCCTCGACATTCCCCTCGACGTACCGGTGGTCACACGGGACGACGTAGAGCACGCCAAACCCGACCCAGACCTGTTCACCGAGGCAGCCCGCCGCCTGGGCGTGGCGATCGAAGAGGCGATGGTGGTCGGCGACTCCGTCTGGGACCTGCTCGCCGCTCGACGAGCCCGTGCCCTGGGTGTGGGTCTCCTCTCCGGGGGATACGGCGAGGATGAGCTGATCAGAGCAGGCGCGTACCGCGTCTATGCCGACCCTTCCGACCTCCTCGCTCACCTCGACGAGGTGGGGGCGCGCCGAGTCGGGCGGGAGCGAGACGGACAGCGTTGAACGGAGCCACCCGGGCCTGACGGTTGGGACGCACATTACGAGAGCGGGGTTAGGGTCCTGGCGGTGCGCATCTGGCCGGTCACCCTGGCGTCGTTGTTGATTGCCTGCTCCTCGGCCACGCCCGCTCCGCCGCCGACCAGCGCGCTCCCTTCGTCAACCACCCTCGTCTCCACCACGATCGGCACGCTCGATATGGACAGGACACATGATGCTCGCCAAGGTTTCGTTGCGGGCGCTTGGCGTCTGGCACGGTAGAGACGGATCTTGACCGACAGGGTGAGTCGAGCCTCGATGAGATCTCCGAGTTGGTCGAGTCTTCCAGCCACGGTCCATCTCGGGTATTGGCAGCATCGCAGCCTTCGACTCCCGCGCCTTGGCGGCAAAGTCGCTTCCTGCCGTCATTTCCAGCCGGTTGGCGCTCTCAGCCCATGCTGCGGCGACGCGTGTGTCGGCGTTGGCGACTTGTTCGATGGACTCGATTCGGATCGGGTCGGGTGTGATAGTCCTGATCCCCCGATAGGGCGCGGAGACGGATGATGGTCTGGTAAGGCCCATCTCCTCGCCGGGGGTCGTCCGCATCGCCCGCCAGGAGGCGTCGGGAGGTGTCCGGCCAACAAGCAAGGCCGTCGACCGTCCTCCGGTCACAGAGAGCCACCGCCACCTTCCGTTCCGCCAGAACCACGGCTTCGAGCGTGATGGACGCGCGATGAAGGGCTTGGGGAGCCCGTGATCCAATTGCGCGAGCAGGCGGGAATCGTCCTGCCGATGGCCACTTGGTGGAGTGCTGGTGCCGGGTAGCCGAGGTATGGCTTCGCCGGGGTGGTGCGCTTGCGTCCACCCGGAGACCTATATGAGCAGGGTTACTCCCGACCCAGCATGGTCCGGACCGCCACTGAGTCGGCTTCGTTGATGCTCCCGTTCCCACAAATTCGAATACGCCACGGTGATGCCCGACAGAGGTTCGAGATCACCCGAATGTGAAGCAATACGTCTCGACCGCGGCGTCGTCGAACTCGATTTCGAAAAGCCGATCGGTGATCAGTCCCGGTTGTCGGATGAGCTGGTACAGGCGCTGCTGCGTGAGAATGCCGTTGCCTTCAGGGTCGATATCGCCTCCGTGTGCGGCCCTCGGTGGTTCACCGTCGAGGAGGACTCGGAACGGGATGGAGGCCTCTGGGGTGACGGGACCCATGACCAGGTGGAGGTCGCGGGCATGGAATCGGTAGAAGATCCTTGCGCCCGGCTTGTTGGACACCATGGCGTGCGCCGCGATCGTCCATATACCTGCCGGAGCCCATTGGTTGAGACGCAGTTGGAGCGGCGGCGCGTAGTCATGCGGCTCTTCGAACCGCGGCCCATCGCGTGAGGCGAAGCCGGTGATTCGAGTGGAGCCGAGGTAGGTCTCCGGCGACCGCAGGTTGTTCCAGTCTGCCCCCAACTTGAAACCGTCAGCTTCCAGGGACGCGAGATCCGGGTCAACGGTACGGGCTCCCGCTTCAACTAAGAGCTGCTGGACCACCATCTCGGTCATCGCATACTCGCCTTCGCCTATGTGATGGAATCGGATGCGTCCCTGCCCATCAGCGATGTACAAGGCGGGCCAGTAATGGTTCTCGAAAGCGCGCCAGATCGCATAACCGCTGTCCACCGCGATCGAATAATCAATGTCCATGGTCTGAACAGCGGCGGCGACGTTGTCAAGGTCTCGTTCGAACCCGAACTCAGGTGTATGGACTCCAATCACAGTCAAGCCTTGGCTGCGGTATTTCGCGTCCCACGCCAGAACGTACGGGAGGGTTCGGAGCCAATTGATGCACGTGTATGTCCAGAAGTCGACGAGAACCACCCTCCCTCTCAGGCCTTCCGGTGTCAATGGTTCCGAGTTGAGCCAGACGGTAGAGCCGCTGAATGACGGCAGCCGGCCCTCGATCGGCAGGGGAACAGGCTCGCTGACCGGTGGATGGGTGACGGACCGGCCTGCAAACGGCAAGTACACGCTGCTCACGAGACCGATCAACGTAGCGGACGGACGAGCTGCGTGAGCTTCGCCAAGTGGATGCCCTGGGTCCGGTTGTTGACGGTCGCCTTGTCTGGCCAACGGGTGGCTGCAATCCGTCGACGGAGGTCCCCGATCGCCTCTTCCGGCACTTTCACACTGAAGGCCGAATCGCCACATCAGCGGTCGGTCCCTCCAGCGTCGTCGGGGCATCATCGACCGTTGTCCGACTCTGCATTCCTGTGGACATGCCTGCGCCTCCTAACGCTTGCAGCGACCAACGTCGCGTCCTTACGGCTGCACTGGCGCGAAGGTCGCGCAGCGAGAGCCGAGTCGCGCCCGTGAAAGCCACTAGTCGATACACCGGTATCCAGCCCTGAGAAGATCGCCAAAGGTCACGGCTCAGGCGGTTTTGGGAAGGAATGCTGGGCCTCATAGTCCGGGATTCGCGTTCAACGACCTCTGAGACCCGAGCTCTCCGCCAGCAACAATCATCTCAGCCTCTAGAGCTACGTCCAATCTCCCTCCAACGGAAGATTTGCGGCCTCCCAGTCGGTCAATCCCTCGGCATATCGCTTTACCTTGGTGAACCCCGCTTCGACCAATGCCATGTACAGGGCGATGCTCGAGCGGCATTCCGGGCTGTGCAATAAACCACCACCTCGTCGTCGGGCTGCCGGGCGATGTGATGATGGTCACGTCGAATCGCATGTCGATGATTCGGAGGATCGGCTCGCCGGGACGCACCCTCATTCGATTTCCGCCCGGCGGACCCACCCACGCACTGTCTCCGCTGAGCCCAATATATCAGGCACGGCCCAGACCAGGTCCCCCTCAGACCCAAATGCGGCCTAGCCTTCACGGACCATCTGAATAGCGCGGTTGACGCGTCTCCGCCTGATACTTCCCGTTAAGGCTTGAAGCCTGCGCAACATCCGGGGCGTTCGGTCCGCAGCGCACGTACAAGCTCCATGACTCCGCCTGCAGAGGTTCCACGCCATGAGAATGGGCGCCCGACGATCCCGCCCAGTCGCGGGACCCGTGCAGCGACCAGTGGTTTCCACGGGCGCGAGTGGGCTCTCCTTGCGCGAGGTTGGTGACTGTCCAACCGCCTACAGGCGACTCCGGTCTCGGCGGACTGGAGAGATAAGGAGGCGCAGCAATCTGACCTTCTCTTCTTGTCCTGAAGAGCTGAGACACACAAACCAAGGCTCGGGTTCATGTCTCACGGAGCCCAAAGCGAACTGCATGCAGGGCTTCGCATTCGAACGAAGCCCGAAACAAGACAGAAGGAGACAGTCGTGGAGATTGGGTGTCATGGCAGTGGAATCGGACTGGTCGGATCGAGAATCGTTGCCAAGCTGGAAGAGCAGCGCCAGGACGCCGTCACGGCGTCGCCACATAACAGTGTGAACACGCCAACCGGGAAGGGACGAGCCGGGACTTTGGAAGGGGCAGACGTGGTTTGTCGACGTGTTGAACTCCCGTCGTTCGAGGCCGACGGTGTGCTGACTTCTTCGAGACACTGCCAATCTCCTCGAGCAGAGGCCGTTGCTGGTCTCGGCCATCACATCGCCTTGTCAAGGCTGGGCACCCGAATCACGGGCCGGCGCATAGAAAGGAAGACATGAGAAACGAGTCCACTATCGAGATCAGCAGGGTCGACAGCGGCCGTCACGAAGGCCTAACCAGGCTGTCGCGGCTCGGCGCAGACACGTTCGGCTACAAGGCCGAGCTCAGCGTGGACAAGGAACTCGCCCAGCTCTTACGACTGCGCGTAGCCCAGGTCAACAACTGCACCTACTGCCTTGCCCTGCATTACGAGGCAGCACGCAACTTAGGCACACCACGAGCCAAGATCGACACGCTCACTGCATGGTGGGAGACACGTCTATTCTCAGCTGCCGAACAAGCAGCCCTTGCCTATGCCGAAGCGTTGACCCGCACCGGTGACATCACAGTCGACTCACAGTTCCAGTCATATCACGACCACCTCGCCGACCACTTCGACGAAGCCCAGATCCTCGACATCGTCGGGATCGTGATCAACATGAACATTTGGACGCGGCTGAAGTTGGCCGAAGGGTCGAT
>JBOGEU010000592.1:0-6904 GCA_050741995.1 Acidimicrobiia bacterium
CTGGGACATCGCCCTCCGCGACTTCGGCCTGCTGCTGGCAGCCCTGGCCCTGTGGCGTTTGGCCCGGGCCCACGCCTGAACCGGCACGATCACCGCAAAGCGCGGAAGTACCCGTCGCGGGAGCCGATGAAGATCGCCCCCTCCCACACCACCGGAGTCGACTCGAGACAGGCCCCGCCCAGGTTCAGCGACCAGTCCATCACCGGCGCCCGCGGGTCGGCGAGGGAATAGGCGCGAACGTCGCCGAGACAGGTGGCGGTGACCAGGGTTCCGTCGACGACGGTGGGCGAGGACCAGGAGTGGAACCCGACCTCGTCCTGCCAGAGCAGGGTGCCATCGCCGGCGTCGACGGCGATGAGTGAGCCCTGATGGGTGTTCAGGTAGACCACCCCCTCGTAGACGGCCGGTGTCGCCCAGGATCCGGCGTCGGACGAGCCCGATGTCAGGTCGATGCCCCAAACCCTGGGGTCACCGTCGGTGTAGGGGTCGAGCTTGATCAGTTGGCCCACCTCGAGGTTGCGCGCCGTCTCGGTCGATCCCATCTGCGAGGGCTCGTGCTCGATCGAGGCGTAGATCATGCCTTCGGCGTCGGCCACCAGGGTGGCGTCGATATCGCCACCTGCGTAGTAGTCGAAGACGATGGGGGCATCCCCATCCCTCACATTCGACACGTCCAGCCCGACGATTCGGCCACCGGAGTTGGAGAAGTACACCCGCTGATCGAAGACCAGCACCGAGGTCTCGATCGAGACATTGCGCCCCGAGTTGGCGATGAGCTCGTCGTTGTACCCCGGCTGCTGGACCAGCTTCACCGGGTCGACCACCACCTTGCCCTCGGCGTCGTAGCCGCGGTTGAGCTGGACGGCGAAGAACCAGCTGTTCTCCCCGCCCTCGTACATGATGTCGTCGACAATGGCCGGGTTCGAGTCCCAGTCGTCGTTCCAGATCCCGTTCACCTCATTGGCGTCCATCGACCAGAGCAGGGTCGGCTCCTCGCGGTCGAGGGCGAGAATGCGCAGCTTGTTGTCACGGGACCCGAAATACAAGAGCGGGTAACCGTCGGGGTCGAGGGTCACCGACCCTTTGATGATGTCGCCGGTCTGGAACTCGGGCCGAAGATCCTCCCCGGTGGCGGCGTCCACGAAATGCACCGCGGAGTCGTAGGCACCGAATATCAGCTCGGTCACCTCGTCCGGTCGCTCCCAGACGACGGGCTGCCCCGTCCAGCCCATGCCACACCAGATCCTGGTCTCGCCACCTTCCGACGAGGGGCTGCACATCTGGGCGTCCGGATAACGCCAGTCGACCGTCGGCGAGTCGGGTACCGGTCCCGACCCGTAGTAGCTGCGGGTGGGATTGCCCCGGAACATGGTGACCCCCACCGTCGTGCCCCAGGGCTGTCCCACGGTCCATGTCGGGACGGTCCCTGGCTCGCGAACCTGAGGCGGCAGCGTTGTGGTGCTCCGGGCGACAGTGGTCGTGGTCGAGACGAGTGAGCCGGTACCGGCCGGCGGCGCCGTCGCACTCTCAGTCGTGGCTGTGAGGGCCTCGCCTTCCACCGGCTCGGAGCCGCCGCCGCGGGTCATGAGGAACACCGCCATCCCGAGCACGAACCCGGCGCCGACGATCATCAGCACCTGACCGGCTCTCTCGTTCACTTGCACCTCTAGTGTCCTGTCCGGTGGGTCCGCTTGCTATTTCGGCGAGCCATTTTCATTCCTGGCAGGACGGACAACGAAGGCGCACTGGCCGTTCGTCGAGGCGGAGGACGCAGCCCAGGGGTGAAAAGGGCCGTTGAAATACATGCATGATCTGCCGGACAGGACACTACGGGGGTGGGGCACAGCTCGCATCATCGGTGAGCACAGGATGGCCGTGTGTCTCGATGTATGCCGGGATCAAGCATGCCTCGATCGTGCCGTCGGGGGCGACGACGGCCCTCGCCACTGCGGTGGTAGCGCTCGCCACAGAGTTGTGGGGCCACACGAAGTTCCCCAGCGACCAGAACACCGCAGCACCGTCGACCATCTCCAAAGGCTGCATTCGATGGGGGTGATGGCCGAGGATGATGTCGGCACCGGCCGCGATCATGGCGTCGGCCCGCTCGATGTCATCCTGGCGCGGCATGGTGTCGAGCTCCCTCCCCCAGTGGATGGATACCACGACCAGATCGGCCACCTCGTCGGCGGCGGCGACGGCGTCGACCATCGCCAGGGTGTCGTCCCCACTTCTCATCCCCGGTGTGTCGTCTGTTGCGAACCACGAGTCGCTGGGTGCGACCCCGCCGAATCCGACGACTGCGATCTTCCAGCCGCTGACCTCGAACAATGCGGGCGCACCGGCTTCGGCGGCGTCCTTGCCCGCCCCGACCGCACCGATGCCGGCGGCGATGAGATTCGCCCGACCGTCGACCAGGGCCTCCTTCCCGAAGTCGCCCGAGTGGTTGTTGCCCATGTTCGCCACGTCGACTCCATTGGACTTCATCGAGGGAAGCGCCGCGGTGGGGCAGCGGAAGACGAATGCCTTGTTCAGCGGGGAGCCGGCGTCGGAGGGGACGCACTCGAGGTTGATCACGGTGAGATCGTCCTCGACGAAGAGCCCGTCCAGCCCCGACCAGGCATGATCCCAGCCCTGGGAGGCGAGGGCCGGGATGTAATCGGGATCGGCCGCAACGTCTCCCGTCCCCTGGATCACCAGGTAGCCCTTCTCCGCGACGGTGGTGGTGGTGCTCGGCACAACCGTGGTCGAGGTGACCGACGTCTCCGTGGTCGTGGTGGACGCGGGCACCTCGAGGGCCTGGGGCGTTGTGGTTACGGTGGCTCCCGGATCGGCGAGCGCCAAGCCCCAGACGGTGAAAGCGGCGGTGCCGATGACGACACCACCGATGAGAATCACGAGAAGGCGAAATGTGCGGGACAAGAAGGGCGAAGGCTAAATGCCCCGGGCCCGTTATCGGTCTCACCTCCTACGTAGAGCGCGAAACGTAGAACGTAAAACGTGATCCTTCGAAGTCAGAGGATCTGACTCAGGAACAGCTTGGTGCGGTCCTCCTGGGGGTTGGTGAAGAAATGCTCCGGGGTCCCCACCTCGACGAGTTGGCCATCGGACATGAACACCACCCGATTGGCCACCGCCCGGGCAAATCCCATCTCGTGGGTGACGACGATCATGGTCATCCCGCCCCGGGCCAGCTCGACCATGACGTCGAGCACTTCCTTGATCATCTCCGGGTCGAGGGCGGAGGTCGGCTCGTCGAAGAGCATCACCTTCGGCTGCATGGCCAGGGCCCGGGCGATTGCCACCCGTTGCTGCTGGCCACCGGAGAGTTGTCCCGGGTACTTGCGAGCCTGCTCCGGGATCTTGACCCGCTCCAACATCTCCATGGCCAGGGTATCGGCATCCTTCTTGGGCAGCTTCCTGACCTGGCGCGGGGCGAGGGTTACGTTGTCCAACACGGTCAGGTGGGGGAACAAGTTGAACTGTTGGAACACCATGCCCGTCTCCCGACGCACCGCCTGGATGTTCCTGATGTCGTCGGAGAGCTCGACACCGTCGACCACGATCCGGCCCCGGTCGTGCTTCTCCAATCGGTTGATGCAGCGGAGCAACGTCGACTTACCGCCTCCGGAGGGTCCGATCACGACCACGACCTCTTGTCTCCCCACCCACATGTCGATGCCCTTCAGGGCCTGGAAGTCGCCGAAGAACTTGTCGACCCCCTCCAACTCGATGATCGCCTCCCCGGTGGCCTTGGTGGCGTCGGCGTAGTCGGTCTGCGTGCTCATCGCTCTCCCACCCCCAACCTCCTCTCCAATCGGCGCGACTCTCTCGACATCGTGTAAGAGCCGACCCAGAACACCAGGCCGGCAAAGGCGAGGGTAATGACGAACAAGCCCTTGCCCAGGAAATCGGACTGCGAATTGACGATGAATGTCGCCTCCAGCAGCTCGAGCACACCGAGGACGGCAACCAGCGTCGTGTCCTTGAACAGGCTGATGAACTGCCCGACCATTGCCGGGATCGTCGCCCGCAGCGCCTGGGGTAGGACGACGAGCCGCATAGTGGTCCAGGGAGCAAGCCCCACGGCCTGTGCCGCCTCCACCTGGCCGCGGGGGACGGCCTGCAGCCCGCCTCTGACCACCTCGGCGATGTATGCCGACTCGAAGAGGGTGATGGCGATGAGCATCCTGGTCACCAGTCCCGGTCTCAGGTCACGCGGTATGAGGAAGCCGATGGCCAACGCGCCGAACAGCAGCAGTGTGATCAATGGCACTCCCCGCACCAGCTCGATGTAGACAACCGAGATCGACCGGATCGCAGGAAGCGACGAGCGACGCCCCAGGGCGAGGAGCAGGCCGAGAGGGAAGGCGAACCCGAGGCCGGCCAGGGTGAGGAACAGGTTGAGGTGGAGCCCGCCCCATCCATTCCACCCCACTCCTCCGAAGCCGGTGAGAGCGAGGTATACGGCGGCGACCAGTGACGCCGCGATCAGCCAGGTCCAGCGTCTCACCGACCCCGGCAGCCGCCGGGCCAGGTAGTACGACGCCATCCCGGCCAAAGCGGCGCCGACGGTGAGGAGAGCGGGGGTGATCGTCCTGGTGAAGCTCAGGATCACGACGGCGAGGACGATGACCGGCCAGAACCGGAGCAGGATCTGACGAGGAGCAGTGGCAATGAAGGGGAGCCCGGTCTCTCGTGCGCGGTCCCGGGCGCCGGCTGACATGCTGCCACCGACGATGCCGATCAGAGCCGCGATCAGGTAGGTTGCCGCCCACGGCCTCCACAGCTGTGCACCCGGGAACTGCCCGACCATAAAAAGACGCAGGTTGGCCCGGATGATCGCGTAATCGGCCCCGAGCACGGCCCCCACCAGCATCCACAGCGCCCATATCCCGGCCCCGGCCAGGGCCAACGTGAGCAGAGTGTTGTACCAGGTGTTGAACAGGTTCTTCCTGAGCCAGTCGACACGCCCCCGCGCCGGCTCCACTCTCACCGCGGTCTCCTCCAAGAGAGGTGTCTCGATGGTCATCGCGTGACCAGTTGCAGCCGCCGGTTCACGACGTTGACGATCAGCGAGATGACCAGGGAGAACAGCAGGAAGATCCCCATCAGGATGGCGATCATCTGGGGAGCGGGCTGGCCGTTCCCGATCGTTTGGAACGTGATGCGGGTGATCTCGCCATATCCGATGGCAATGGCGAGTGACGTGTTCTTGGTGTAATTGAGGTACTGGCTGATGACCGGCGGGATGGCGATCCGCATCGCCTGGGGGAGCGTGACGTAACGGAGGCGCTGGAATGGGGAGAGGGCGATCGCGTTGGCCGCCTCGGTCTGGCCCCTGGGGACCGCCAGGACGCTGCCCCTCACGATCTCGGCGACATGCGAGGCGGTGTAGACCACCAGTGCGGCGAGGACTGCGAAATAGGAGGCCAGACCGTGGTAGCCCCCGGTCAGGGCGCGGCCGTCGAGAATCGGCCGGGACAGGCTGACCGGCCCTCTCAGGGCGAGAAAGCCGACGATGGCGACCCCTGCCAAGACGACCAATGACCAGAGGAACCGGTGGTGGTGCTCACCGGTTTGCTCCGAGCGCCTGGTGCGCCACCACCACACCACGGCTGCGAGGACGAGCGCCCCCAGCAGCAGCCCGGCGTAGGTCCCGAGATTCTCTTCGGCCGTGAAGCCGACAACCGCGATGTAGCGGTTGTTGATGATGACCAGGTCCCAGAGGTTGATCGAGTCCTGGAGGAGAGGAAACTGCAGGAAGGCCGCGTTGAAGGCGATGAAGATGATGAGCAGGGGCGGGATGTTGCGAACGACCTCGACGTAGAGACCGGCC
Organism: Acidimicrobiia bacterium; assembly: GCA_050741995.1. Lineage (GTDB taxonomy): Bacteria > Actinomycetota > Acidimicrobiia > Spongiisociales > ZC4RG35 > JARDZU01. The sequence goes on from JBOGEU010000592.1 coordinate 5,837, forward strand.
ATCTTCGCCACCAGCCAGTTGGTGGAGAGGCGGGCTACCCCGACGACGACTCCGATCAAGGTGAGGAGCGGGATCCCGACCACGACGAGGGCCAGAGTGTTCTTCATCCCTACCACCAGGCCCCGCCAGATGGCGGCGCGAGGGCTCAGGTCAGAGCCGGCGATGGGGACCCCCAGCGGCTGGGTGAGGAAGTCGAAATCAGTCGGGAGCCCGGCAGCGCGCAGGTTGTTGGTCAGGTTGAACCACAGGACATAGACGACCATGGCAACCACCGCGACCGCCACCAACTGGACCAGGAGGCGCAGCACGCGCACATCCCTCCAGATGGGGGGCTTCGACCTGGTCTCCTCCACCACGGTCAAGTTCGTCACCGCCTATCCAGCGGCATGGCCCCCGTCAGAACGAGGGCCATGCCGGATTTCGTCTGTCAGCGATAGGGCGGTGCGTAGAGCAGCCCGCCGTCGGTCCACAGGGCATTGGGCCCGCGCTCCAGGCCCAACGGGGTGTCGGGGCCGACATTGCGCTCGTAGATCTCGGCGTAGTTGCCGACGGCGCCGATCACCTGGGCCGCGAAGTCGGTGGGCAGGCCAAGACCAGGATCAAATGGCGCAGTCCCATCGTCGCTCTCCACGTCCAGCCCGAGGAAGTTCCTGATCCCGATGTCCTCGGTGTCGGTGAAGGTGTCGACGTTCGTCGAGTCGATGCCGAACTCCTCCGCCTGGATGGTGGCCAGGATTATCCAATCGACCACCTGCGCCCACTGCGAGTCACCGTCGAGGACGGCCGGGCCGAGGGGCTCTTTGGAGAATGTCTCGTCCAGGATCACGAGAGCCTCGGGGCCGCCCTGATCCTCTGGCCAGGCGGAGCGGATCCCGGCGAGCTGGGACTTGTCCGAAGTCCAGCCGTCACACTGTCCCTCGATGAAGGCCGCCTGCACCTGCGGATTGTCCTCGAACGTGAGGGGGGTGTAGTTGATCCCTGCCATCCGCGTTGCCAAGTTCAACTCTGTGGTGGTCCCGGACAGCACGCAAATGGTGGTGTCGGTCATGTCATCGATCGAGGTGAATC
>JBOGEU010000593.1:0-2122 GCA_050741995.1 Acidimicrobiia bacterium
GCGAGTGGGTGGATGGGACCCACGTCAAGGTCGTGGATCGGATCAAGGACATCATCATCACCTCGGGCGGGAAGAACGTGTCGCCTTCGGAGATAGAGAACGCCTTGAAGACCTCGCCCTACGTCAAGGAGGCGATGGTCATCGGCGATCGCAGGAAGTATCTGACCGCCATGATCCTCATCGAGTCCGATGTGGTCGGCGACTGGGCAACCCGGCGTCAGGTCCCGTACACCACATACCGGGACCTCACCGAGAAGCCCGAGGTGATCGAGTTGATCCAGGGAGTGGTGTCCGACGTGAACACCTCGCACTCCCACCTGGAGAGCATTCAGAGATTCCGCCTGATCCCCAAGGAGCTCGACCACGAGGATGGTGAGCTCACCGCCACCCAGAAGTTGAAGCGCAGTGCGATGAACAGCATGTTCGGTGATCTGATCGAGGACATGTATCGGTCGTGACGGGCAGCTTCATCGTGCTGGCGCAGGAGACGGCGGGCGCGAACGAATTCGCCCAGATGACGGTCGACGGGCTCAGCTTCGGTGCCATCTACGCCCTGCTCGCCATGGGCTTCGTCATCATCTTCAAGGCCACATCGGTGGTGAACTTCGCCCATGGGGCGCTGACCGGGCTCGGGGCGTTCCTGGTGGTGGCCTTCGTCACCGTGCTCGACTTCCCGGGCCGGTTTCTCACCGGTATCCCCGAGTGGGCGCAGTGGACCCTGAATGCTGTCGTCGCGCTGCTCGCGGCCTCCGTCGTCGGTGTGTTCCTGGAGCGGGTGTTCCTCCGACCCATGGTGGGCGAGGCGCTTTTCGCCGTGGCCATCGTCACCTTGGGCATAGACATCGTGGTCAGATCCATCACCAACGACTGGATCGGCACCCAGCCCCGCCCGCTCGGGGCGCCATGGGGGCTGGCCGGCATCGACTTGGGCTGGGTCCGGATCTCGTGGTCGGAGATCATCCAGATCGTCGTCACCATCGTTCTCCTCATCGGGGTCGCCCTCTTCTTCAGGACCAGGACCGGGGTGGCGATGAGGGCCACGGCCTTCGATCAGGAGACTGCTCGGGCCCAGGGTATAGACGTCGGCCGGGTCTTTTCCATCGCTTGGGCCATCGGGGCGCTGCTGGCCGGCGTGGCCGGGATCTTCTACTCGGTGTACCCGCGACGCGCCACAGGCGTCGACGCCTCCACCGCCTTCATCGCATTCCGGGCCTTCCCTGCAGTGATCATCGGAGGTCTCGACTCGATCACAGGAGCGGTAATCGGCGGTTTCGCCGTCGGCCTCGCCGAGTCGGCGGCCAACAGCTATCTGACCTTCGACTTCCTCGGATCAGGATTCCCCGGGATCATCGGCTATCTGCTCATGCTGTTGGTCCTGTTCATCCGTCCCTACGGCCTCTTCGGGACCCCGGAGATCAGGCGAGTATGAGGGCGTCGCCTCGCTCCGTCGTGGACCGGTCTTCCTCTCAGGGAGGTGCGATTTGAGAGGAAGACCCCTGCTTCACACCTCTTACGAGTCCGATCAGGCTCTGCTCAACACCACCACCAAGAAAGTGATGCTCGGGCTGTTCTTCGTGGTGTTGATCACGCTCCCGTTCCAGGTCATCCCCGGATTGAAGTTTCTCGGGCAGGACGACTGGCTCCGCCTTCTGGCCACGACATCGATCTTCGCAATCGGGGCCCTCGGCCTCAACATCCTCACCGGTCTCGCCGGTCAGGTCTCTCTGGGTCACTCCTTCTTCATGGGGGTCGGCGCCTACGCCGCGGTCTGGCTGGGCGGTCCGGTTGGTGGTCCCTTCCTCGGGCTCGGGCTACCGATTTGGATCTGGCTACCCGCCGCCGGCCTGGTCGCCGCCCTGGTCGGTGTCGCGGTGGGCCCGACCGCGGTCAGGGTGAGGGGCTTATATCTGGCCATCGTCACCCTGGGGCTCGTCTTCATCGGGGAATATGTGTTTCGCAACTGGAACTCGCTCACCGGCGGGACCCAGATCGGGCGTGACTTCCCCCCACTTCAATTGAGACTGTGGAAGGAGGAGGAGCCGTTCCTCGACTTCACCACCTCGGGTACTTGGTTCGGGGTCGACATCTCGGGGACGGCGAAAGCATTCTTCCTGGTCTCTCT
>JBOGEU010000594.1:0-1165 GCA_050741995.1 Acidimicrobiia bacterium
GGGTGGTCGGCATCACGTCCTGGGGACGTTTGTTGAGCTGCACCATCAGGTCGGCGATCATCCCGATCAGGGCGAGGGCGAAGGCCACACCCAGGATGACGATGGTGTTGGTGGCCACTCGGAAGTCCTTGTCGACCAGGTCGTAGATCAGCTTCCCGACGCCGACGAGGGCGAGGACGGCGGCCGGGGGGCCGAACACCCGCATCGGCTCCCACATCAGGGTCATCCGCACCACCTGGAGCAGATAGCGCTTGGTGTCCTTCCACCAGTGGAACTTCGACTCCCCGGCCCGGGGGGCGTACTCGATCGGCACGTACTTGACGGCGTAGCCATTGGAGAGGAACGACAGGGTGAGAGTGGTCACGCAGGAGAAGCCGCGGGGCAGGAGATGGAGGTAGGGGAGTGCGACGTCTCGGCGAAACGCCCGGAAACCCGAGTTGAGGTCGGGGATGCGGACCCCGGTGAGATAAGAAGCCAGCTTGCGGATCAGCCATTTCGCCGGCATCCGCACCAGCTTGACCGTCCCCTCCTCGGAGGTGCGGGCGCCAACCACCTGGTCGACGTCCTCGAGTTGGTCGACGAGCTCGGGGATGGTGTCGTTGGGATAGGTCATGTCGACGTCGGTCCAGACCACGATGCGGCCCAATGCCGCCTGTGTCCCGTACTTGCGGGCCGAGCCACTGCCCCGGTTGGTGGCGAATTGGAGGAGACGTATCCCCTCGACCTGGCGGAGACGCTCACCGGAGCCGTCGGTTGAGCCGTCGTCGACGACCAGGATCTCGTAGCTATACCGCGATTCGTCCATCGTCTTGCGGATGCGATCGATCTCGTCGTCGAGATGGCCCTTCTCGTTGAAAACAGGGAGAACGATCGAAACGTCGACCGTGCCGTCTCCCGGTTCCCGGCTCACTGTCATCCCGGCCGATTATGGCAGTGTCCCCGCTTCCGGGCGGTCAACGCACGAGACGGCCGGCGATGGCCTCGGCCCCTCGCTCCTCGCTGCGCCTCGCCCGATCGACGTCGACGTGACGGGCGAAAAAGGGCTGAGAGCGGAGCCGGTGATCGGAGCCGGGCTCGAGCTCACGCAGGGTGCGGGCCAGATCCTCGGCCGATGCGACGGTATCGAATGCGCCCATCGGGTCGGCGAAGGTCTTCACCGTCTCAC
>JBOGEU010000595.1:0-1179 GCA_050741995.1 Acidimicrobiia bacterium
ATCTGCTGGAACATGTTTGGGACGAGATGGCGGACCCCTTGACCAATGTCGTCCGGGTCACGGTGAGCAACCTTCGCAAGAAGTTGGGGGAGCCCCCGCTCATCCAGACGGTGCCCGGCCGCGGCTACCGATTGGAGGAATGATGCCTCCCGCCTGGCGCTCTATTCGATTCCGGCTCTCCGTCCAGTACTCGGCGATCGTCTTCGGGTTGGGAGGGGCGTTGCTCGGCCTGGTGTATCTGGCTTTGCGCCGCTACCTGCGCGCCCAGACCATGACCCAATTCGTGTGGACGGGCCGACCGGTGTTCCAGGACGGAGTCCAGATCGGCGTCGTTCCCAGTCTCGAGGCGCATGAGATCAGGATGATCGAATCGGTTTACAACGAGATCGTTCTCAACGAAGTCGCCAGGTTCACGATCTTCGCCCTCATTGCGCTCTTCCTGCTGAGCCTGATCGTGGGCTGGGTCATGTCGGGTCGCGTGCTCAAACCCGTCGGGGAGATCACGGAGGTGGCGAGGGACATCCAGGCCTCGGATCTGAGCCGCCGCATCGTGCTCGAAGGCCCCGAAGACGAGATGACCCGTTTGGCATCGACATTCAACGGGATGCTGGAACGGCTCGACCAGGCATTCTCCAGCCAGCGGCGGTTCCTGGCCGACACCAGTCATGACCTGCGCACCCCGCTCGCCGTCATCAGGTCCAATGTGGAGGTGGTGGCAGACGACGAGACGGCCAGGGTTGAGGACTGGCAGGAAGTCGGGAGCATCGTCCGTCGCAACGTGGAGAAGATGGCGGAGATGATCGATGGTCTCCTGGCCACAGCGCGTTTCCAGACCGGGAAGGCGCATGCCGTGGCGGTCAACCTCGCCGGCCTCGTCGAGTCCAAGGCAGCCGAGCTCGAGACCCTCGTCGCCGAGAAGGGGATCGTCTTCGAGACCGCCACCACACCGGCGGTCGTGGAAGGTGTGGTCGTCTCTCTGGACCGCGCCTTCACCAACCTGTTGGACAACGCCATCGGCGTTTCGACCCCCGGTTCGACAATCCGGATCGGAGCCGGTGTTATCGACGGTTGGGCGTGGATGGCGGTAGGCGATCAGGGCCCCGGGCTCCCCGAGGAGCCGGAAGGTGGGCGTGTAGGTCTCGGCCTGTCGATCGTCGAGCAGATCGCTCTCGCCCACGA
>JBOGEU010000596.1:0-3413 GCA_050741995.1 Acidimicrobiia bacterium
GTGCCCAAGGGGAGGGCGATGGTGGTGGTGAGGGCGGTACTGCTCGTCGGGATGGTCATCGGCGGCACCAGGGTGTGATGCGGGCGGCTGCTGGTCGCGGCCATGGTGGTGGTGGGGGCCAGGGTCGTGGTGGTCTCGGGCTCCAGGACCGGGCCCGGCTCGGGCGGGGTGGGGAACAGCGTCATCAGCGATGACCGGGTGTGAAGCCCGTAATAGCTCACCGCGACATGCGGGATGCTCACCACGAGCACGACGACGATCAGGGTCAGGCTGGCGAGACGGCCACCGGCGGTCACCCAGGCATGAGTGGCAGCCCAGACCCTCAGCGCGGCAAACATGAGGTTCGCCAGCACCAGCGCCAGGAGGAAGTCGGGGTCGACGAGCCAGCCAAGGACCCCGAAGGCGCCCTCGTCGACGACGGCGACCACCGACGCGGTGATGAAGAGCGCGGTCGCAGTGATCAGGGCGAGACCCATCCTGCGGCGGCCAACCCGGATCTGACCCCACCCGGGGAACGTCGCCGAGGCGGTGGCGGCTCCCAGCGGAGAAGGATGATGGGAGCCTGCTTCCCGCATGGCGATGCAACGAGTCGAGACCTTCTCCGGGTTCCCTCCCCGCCCTTGTAGCCTGGCGACAGTGATGGCGGCGGCAGTATCCCGGGCGGGCATCCAGGCTGCTTCCGAGCGCATCAGGGGGTTCGTCCGCCACACGCCGGTGGTCGATCTCGGAACGGTCATCGATCCCGGGTATCGGCTCTCGCTGAAGGTGGACACGATGCAGCCGACCGGGTCGTTCAAGGTCCGCGGCGCCTTCTCCCTGCTCACGGGTCGGGAAGTGCCCGAGCGCGGAGTGGTTGCGGCATCCGGAGGGAACTTCGCCCTGGCGATCGCCTACGCCGCCAAGGAGCTCGGGCACCACGCAACGGCGTTCGTGCCTTCGACCTCGCCCGAGGAGAAGATCGGGCGCATCTCCCGGCTCGGAGCAGAGGTCCGGGTGATACCGGGGCACTACACCGAAGCCCTCGAAGCCTCGAGGGAGTGGGCGGCCAGGTCGGGGGGGCTCGAAGCGCACGCCTTCGACCAACCCGAGGTAGTGGCGGGTCAGGGGACATGTGGCCTCGAGATCATGGATCAGGTGCCGGGCGCCACCTCGGTCCTGGTCCCGGTTGGTGGAGGAGGGTTGATCGGTGGGATCGCCTCCTGGATCCGGGGCGGGGTCAATGTGGTCGGGGTCGAGCCCGAGCTCTGCCCCGCGTTGCACGCGGCGCGCCTCGCCGGCGGCCCGGTATCGGTCGATGTTGGAGGGGTGGCCGTCTCGTCGCTCGGGGCATCGATGCTCGGAGAGCATGCCTGGATGGCCAACGAGTGGATCACGGCTTCGGTGCTGGTCTCCGATGAGGAGATACTCGGCGCCCAGCGATGGCTGTGGGACATGTGCCGGGTCCTGGCCGAGCCGGGAGCTTGCACGCCGATCGCCGCACTCCTGACCGCTGCCTACGTCCCTGAGCTCGGGGAGTCGGTGGTCGCGGTCATCTCGGGTGCCAACACCGCCGGGTTGGCACCTCAGGTCTGAGCGGGCTCCATGAGGCCGAATTCCTCGCCACCGGGGCCTTCTACCTGAACCCACCTGCCGACTCCCGGCAGCTCCATGATCTCGGTCAACAGCAAGCCGCCCCCGATCTTCACCGCCTCGATGGCAGCGTCGAGGTCCTCGACGTCGCAGGTGGTGAGCGTCTTCGGCCCATCGTCCCCGGCCCGGGTGACGGCTCCGTTGATCCCGGGGCCCTCCCCGGTCTCGAGCAGCCAGTACTCGTTGTCCTCCCATTGCTCGGCTCGCCAACCGAACACTGTCGACAGGAACTCGACCGTGGCTTGGGGATCAGCCGAATAGAACTCGAAATGTGTGGGCCTGACAGGCAAGCGGTTCTCCTCTCATATGTGCGACAAAGTAGTCCCCGTCATCTCCAAACCCAGCGGGAATCCGGGTTGCCCCATCTCAGCCGAGCGCGGCTCTCCTCCCGGATCCTGCGGTCTGCAGGTGACCTTCGAGACGGGCCCAGACATCAGGTTGGGCCAGCGTGCGCTTCATCGAGATCAGGGTTCGCATGAACGTTGCCACGGCTTGGTTGGCATCCATCGGATTGGGGCGCATCGCGTTCTGCACGGAAGGTGAGGGGCTCAACGCCACGACATCGCACTCGGGCCACGCTCCCTTGATCAGCCGGATCTCGTCGCCCAGCGATCGCTTGCCGACACGGTCGAACATCCTCTCGTGGAAGCGGGCTCGCCTTCTTTGGACCTCGGCGGCCATAGGGGCGAGTATCAAGACGAGGTCGAGCGGCGTGGGGGAGCCCAATACCAAGTCGGCATGGGTGCCGGAGGCCACTCCACCATCGACGTAGAGGCGGCCTTCGATCGGGTACGGCCTGAACAGGACGGGGATGGCAGATGAGGCGGCCACCGCGTGTGCGATCCCGACCTCCGGCGCGGTCTCGGTGCCGAACACCGTCCGGGAACGACCGACCACGTCAAATGCGACCACCGCCGTCGGCTTCGCCGGCCATCCCTCGCCCCGTTCTTCGCCAATGTGACTCTTGACCCAGCCGGCGAGGCCGGAGGCGTGATAGGGGGCCGGAGAGCCGAAGAACAAGGTGAGGCCCGGTTCCCGCAGCCCGGGGACTAACCCGTGGCGGACCCAGTTTCGCATGCCCACCCCCGGGCTCCTGGTGAAGATGTGACTTCGGATGCGCTCGGCTACGGCCTCCCGGTCGTCGGTGGGCAGCACCAGGGAGTCCAGGGACAGTGCGTCGTTGCGGACCAGGGAGGTGACGAACGCCCCTCCCGACGTCCCGACCACCACCTCGGCCCGATTCGGGTCCCAGCCGGTGGCGAGGCGAATCGCCATCAGGGCCGCCATCTCATAGGAGGCGCCGGTGATACCCCCACCGCCCAGCACAAGCCCTACCCTGCTCATACCGACACGATAAAGCGATCCCTGCGGATTTCGAGAGGGCTCAAAGGATGGTCACCACCGGTTCCGAGTGATCACCGACGATCTCGACGTCTATCCGAGTCGCCGATTCGAGCCAGGATCAGCCGAACGAGCGGCCACAACCCGAGCAGCGGCTGTCGTCCTCCATCGTCGGCCCATAACACCATGGGCAGGGCAGATCGTCGCCTCGCTCGTCCCGTGGGGCGACCATCAGGCTCGGGTCCGCCCGATAGTGATGATTTCCCCGTATCCCCTTGGCCAGGGCGAACAGACCCGTCGTGGCGGTTGCTGCGACCAGAGCTTCCAACACTGTCCGTCCTCCTTGCTTCAGCGTGATGAGGCTAAGGGCCAGGACGTCGAAATCCGCGGATTTCAGCATGACCTACCCGGTTCAGAGCGGATGGGATGGCCCGTCCCTGGGC